>DASUOA010000374.1:0-5211 GCA_036276895.1 Arenimonas sp.
GAAATCCTGGGCTGGCACAAAGCCGATGCCAACGAGCGCGCCGTGATCCGCGAACAGGCCGCCGAGCGCCTGCGCCAGCGCCGCGAGCGCTTCAACCCTTGAGCGGCAACTCGTACATCCGGTAGCCGGCGTCGCCCATCCCGAGCTGCTCGTAGGTGCGCTGCGCGTTGGCGTTGTCGCGCTCGACGTAGAGGCGCAGCCCGCAGACGCCATCGGTGGCCTTGGCCAGCTGCTCGACATGGCGGAACAAGGCGCTGAACACGCCGCGCCGCCGGAACGCCGGCGCCACGTACACCGACTGGATCCACCACCAGTCGCCGCAGCGCCAGTCGCTCCATTCGGTGGTCAGCATCAGGGTGCCGGCGGCGTGGCCATCGACCTCGGCGATGTAATAGCGGGCGCGGTCGGGATCGTGCAACGCCAGACGGATGCCCTCGTCGACGGTGTCGGGGCCGAGCGTCTTGTGTTCGGTCTCCCAGGCCATGGCCTGCGCCCATTGCGACAGCAGCGGCGCGTCGGACAGCGTGGCTTCGCGGATCTGGATCGGCATCTGGCTCGGGCTCATGTGCGGCGCTCCGGGGCGTCCATGCGTGGATTGAGGCGACGGACGCAATTGCGGCCGTCTTCCTTGGCGGTATACAGCGCGGCGTCGGCACGGCGCAGCGCGTCTTCGGGGTTGGCATTGGCCAGCGGAAAGGCATCGAGGCTGAACACGCCGACGCTGACCGTCACCGGCACCGACTGGCCCTCGACTTCGATCGGCGTCGCGGCGATGCGCATGCGTACCGCCTCGGCCGCTTCCAGTGCGCGCGCCTCGTTGCTGCCGGGCAGCGCGGCGACGAATTCCTCGCCGCCGAAGCGGGCGACGATGCCGCCGAAGGGTTCCAGCGTATCGCGCATGGTCTGCGCGACCTTGCGCAGGCACTCGTCGCCGGCGAGATGGCCGATCTGGTCGTTGATGCGCTTGAAGTGGTCGACGTCGACCATCAGCACGCCGAGATTGCGATGCCCGGTGCGACTGTCGCGCAGCAGGCTTTCCAGCTGCTCGCGGAAGTGGTGGCGGTTGAACACGCCGGTCAGACCGTCGCGACGGTTGATCTCGGCCAGTTGCTCCAGTGCCACCTGCAATTCGGAGGTGCGCTCGGCGACCTTGCGCTCGAGTTGCTCGTTGGCCTCGTGCACCAGCTTTTCGTTCTCGTTGCGCAGCGCGGCGTAGCGGTAGGCCAAAGCGAACGAGAGCAGGATCATCTCCATCGCCGAGCCGATCTGCACGCCGTACTCGGTGAGGAACATCTTCGGCACGACGCCGAACGCGACCAGGGTGAAGGCGGCGGTGCCGACCAGGTACGCCGCCCAGGCCCACAGCAGGATGCGCGCCGGGGTGTAGCCGCGGCGCAGCATGCCGACGCTGACGATCGCGATCCAGGCCACGCTCGGCAGTACCAGCGCTGAGGCCAGGGTGGTGGCAAGCCGGTAGGGCATCCAGATCGAGACGATGCCCAGCGTCACGAACAGCGCGATCATCGCCAGCGAGAAGTGGTCGGCCTCGCGCCAGCGCTGCGACAGGCCGAGGAAGTGGCGTACGAATTGCTGCATGCCGATCTGCGCCAGGCAAATCGAGATCGGCACGCAGCGATCTTGCAGCCAGATGTTGTTCGGCCACAGGTACTTGAAGGCCAGGCCATTGAGGCAGAACAGCACCAGCCCGAAAGCGGTGATGTGCGCCATGTACCAGAAGTAGCTGCGGTCGCGCAGCTTCACCCAGAGGATCAGGTTGTAGAACAGCAGCGCCAGCAGGATGCCGTAGTACAGCCCGATCACCAGTTGGCCGTCGTGCGCCATCGCGGTGAAGGCGGCGGTGGTGTACAGCACCAGCGGCACCTGCATCGAACTCTGGCTCTCGACCCGGACCAGGACTTCGATCGGCTCGCCCAGCGGCAGGTCGACCCAGAAGTTCGGTTGCCGGTGCTTGACCGCGCGCGATTCGAACGGCAGGTGGTCGCCGGAGCGCTGCAGGCGGATCGCACCGTCGCTGCCGCGCTGGTAGAGATCGATGCGGTCGCTGAGCGGGTATTGCTGCACCAGCAGCCGGCGCACGTTGTCCGGATCGTGGTTGACCAGCACCGCGTAGAACCAGAACGCACCGGGCTGGAAGCCGAAGGTGGCGCGCCCTTCCGGCAAGGCCTCGAAATCACCGCCCGCGGCTTGGGCAAACATCGCTTCGGCGCTGGCTTGGGCGCTGCCGTCGTAGTGCCAGCGCAATTGTGGGGTCAGTTCATGGCGGCCTTCGCCAGGTTGCAACGACAGAGCGGCAGTTCGTTCGGCCGCGGCCATTGCCGGCAACAGCAACAGCGCGATGAGCAGCAGGCGACGCAGCACGACCCAGGCGGAGAGACCCATGGATACCCTCGTGTGCAGGGGCCCTCCCGCCCCCGAAGCGCCCGATTATGCGGTATCAGCCCGCCAGCGGCCGCCGCGGAGATGTGAAGACGACGGCGCCGTCGTTCAATGCCTCCCGCGGCGTCCCGGTCCGAGCTTGCGGGTCAGTGTGTTGCGGCCCAGGCCCAGGCGCTCGGCGGCCTGTTGGCGGTGACCATCGCAATGCGCCAGCGCCGCTTCGAGCACGCTGCGGTCGAAGCGCTCGCGCAGCCCGGCATGCAGATCCTGCTCGCCGCGCGCCAGTGCGGCGGTGACTTCCGCGGCCAGCAGTGATTCCCAGCGGCCGCTGGCGCTGGCCGCGTGGCCACCGCGGAAGGCAAGGGCCAGGTCGCGGGCGCCGATGCGCTCGTTCGGTGCCAGCGCGGCAAGCCGCCAGCAGACGTTTTCCAGCTCGCGCACATTGCCTGGCCAATCGTGTTGCTGCAGGGCCGACAACGCGGCGGGCTGCAACTGCTTGGCCGGCAGACCCAGCTGCCGGCAGGCCTGGTCGAGAAATCGAATCGCCAGCAGCGGCACATCGGCCGACCGTTCACGCAGTGGCGGCAGTCGCAGGCGCACGACGTCGAGGCGATGCAGCAGATCGGCACGGAAGCGGCCGTCGGCTACGCGGGCATCGAGATCCTGGTGGGTCGCGGCGATCACCCGCACATCGACGCGGATCAGTTCGCGGCCACCGACCCGGAAGAACTCGCCTTCGGCCAGCACGCGCAGCAGTCGCGTCTGCAAGGCCGCCGGCATGTCGCCGATTTCGTCGAGAAACAGGGTGCCGCCGTCGGCCTGTTCGAAACGGCCGATGTGGCGCTTGCCGGCGCCGGTGAAGGCGCCGGCCTCGTGGCCGAACAGCTCGCTCTCGAGCAGTTCGGCGGGAATCGCCGCGGTGTTGAGCGCGACGAAGGGACGCGCCGCGCGTGGCGATTCGCGATGCAGGGCGCGCGCGACCAGCTCCTTGCCGGTGCCGGTCTCGCCGAGGATCAACACCGCCAGCGGCGCCTGTGCCAAGCGGCCGATGCTGCGGAACAGTTCGCGCATCGCCGGCGTGCCGCCGATCAACGCGTGCTCGTCGCCATGGGCTGTTGACGGCGTGGCGGGCGCCGGCTCGGGCTCATGCCCGGGCAGCGCGCGCGCGGCGAGTGCCACCGCCTCATCGAGATCGAAAGGCTTGGACAGGAATTCGTGGGCGCCACCACGGAAGGCGCCGGCGGTGCTGGCGACATCGGTGTAGGCCGACATCACGATCACCGGCAGGTGCGGTGTGCGGCGCTTGAGCGCGGCGAGAAAACCGAGGCCATCAAGGCCGGGCATGCGCACGTCGGTGAACACCAGGTCGGCGCGTTCGCCCTGCTCGGCCGCCCGCAGCGCGACATCGCCGCTGTCGAAGGCCTGCACCCGCCAACCGGCGTCACGCAGCGCCTCGGCGAGCACGAAGCGCACCGCGCGGTCGTCATCGACCACCCACACGCAGGCGCTGTCAGCCTTCGTCATCGCTCGCCTCCGCAACCGGTAGCAATAGGGTGAACACGGTATGGCCCGGGCGCGAGCGGTAGCCGAGCGAGCCGCCGTGCTCGCGCGCGACCTGCTGTGCCAGCGGCAGGCCAAGGCCGCTGCCCTCGGCGCGACCCGACACCAGCGGCAGGAAGATGCGCTCGGCCAGATCCTCGGGCACGCCGCGACCGTCATCGCTGATCTCGATGCGCAGTGCCAGCCGATGCGCGCGGTCGCCGATCAGCACGTGATGCTCGGCGCGCGAGCGCAGCAGCACCTGCCCGGCGCCGGATTCGAGCGCGTTGCGCACCAGGTTCCACAGCGCCTGGGTCAGGCGGTCGGCATCGCCGTCGAGGTCCGGCAGGCTGGGGTCGTAGTCGCGCACCAGCTTGACCGCCCAGCCGGCCTCGGCCTCGGCGAGCTGGCGCACGCGCTCGAGCACGGTGTGGATGTTGAGCGCTGCGAACGGCTGCGGCGGTGAAGGATTGAGCAGGCGATCGACCAGGCTGGCCAGGCGCTGCACCTCGTCGCCGATCAGCGCGATCAGCTCGCGCTCATCGCTGTTGTCGGCGCGACCGTTGGCGCGCCGTGCCAGCAGTTGCGCGGCGCCCTTGAGCCCGGCCAGCGGATTGCGCAGCTCATGCGCGAGACCTTTCAACGCCGCCGCCAACGCCGCGGGCAGCGCGGTCGCGGGGTCTTCGCCGGGAAACTCCGCCGCCGGATGCGCTTCGATCCGCACGCCATCGCTCTCGCGCGCCAGCCACAGTTCGGCGAAATGCGGCGGTCCGTCGCCGAAACGCAGTTGCGCGCGGCGAGCCAGCAGCGGTTCACCGGTGTCCGGCAGCCGCGGCAGTAGCGCCGTCAGCCGCGCCTGCTCGCCATCGAGTTCATCGAGATGCAGACCCAGCAAGCGCCGCGCGCCGACCCCCAGCCTATGCGCGAACGCCGGATTGCAGCCGGCGACGCGCAACTCGGCATCGAGCCAGGCGATCGGCGTGTGCAGGCGGTCGAGTTCGGATGACGGCATTGCACCATGATAGTGCAATGCCGGTTCGCGGCTGCTGATTAGTGCTGCTCTACTACGGCGCTACCGGGCAAAGGAATACGCCATTGTTGCTGGTCCGTGCCGTATCGACCGAGCCGAGTCAGCACCAGCTGATCGCCTTCGAGCGCAATCGCGTGTTCGAACGCCCGATAGTCCTCCGGTCGCGCTGCCATCGCGGCGTGCGGCTCGGTCTGGCGTGACAGCCACTCTGCGAGTGCCACCAGCCGCAGAGCACCTTCGACATC
>DASUOA010000375.1:0-2572 GCA_036276895.1 Arenimonas sp.
TAGTCTTCTTCGCAGTCGCCTTCTTCGCAGTCGCCTTCTTCGCAGTCGCCTTCTTCGCTGTCGACTTCTTGCTCGCGGCCTTGCCGGCCGGCGCCTTGCGGGTCGCCTTGCGCGCTTGTGTGGTGGCCATGCAGTCCTCCGTCGGAGTATCGGGGACGCGCCGTCGATCGGTTCGATACGCGCCGTCAGCCACGTGAAAACGTGACGGCACCTCGATATCACGCGTTGCATTCACGCCGGGTGATCATCGACACCCGGCGGCAGCGCCGTGGCGTCCGCGGCCGACTGTGACGCAGCAGGTCAAACCGGGCCACCCGTGCATATCCGAAACCGGTCCGCCGTCCGCCATGGCACGGATTCTGCGTTGCATGAGCAACAGATCCTACTTCGACGGAGACCCGGCATGGCCGACCAGCAGCCCATCACCAACGACACCGAAAGCGACGACGCATTGATCTCGCGCCTGTACGAGCTGGCTGGCAACGACGACAGCGGCGAGCTCGCCCGCATCGATGCGATGGTCTACGAGCGCCTGCTGCAGGCCTACGGCGACGACAGCGAAACCGCGGCCGCCTGAGCCTCAACCGAACGGCGGCCTTCAGCCGAACGAAGGGTTCATCAGCCGCTGCAGGAACACGCCGGCGATCCGCGGCTCCATCAGCAGCATGAACAGCACGCCGTAGATCGCGCCCGACAGATGGGCGTTGTGGTTGGTGTTGTCGCCGCCCTGCCGGTCCATCCAGATCGAATAGCCGACGAAGAACGCGCCGTAGACGATCGCCGGCACCGGCAGGAAGAACACGAAAATCAGCGACCACGGCTGCACCAGGATGAAGGCGAACAGCACCGCCGACACCCCGCCCGACGCCCCGAGGCTGCGATAGCGGCTGTCGTGCCGGTGGCGCAGGTAGGTCGGCAAGATCGCGATCACGATCGCCGACAGGTAGAACAGCAGGAAGCCGACCGGCCCGATCATCGACCCGATCACCTGCTCGGCGATCCGGCCGAAGAAGAACAACGTGATCATGTTGAACAGCAGGTGCTGCCAGTCGGCATGGATGAAGCCGTGGGTCACCAGCCGGTCGTACTGCTTCTGGCGGTCGATCGCCGGCGGCCACAGGATCAGCCGGTCGAGCAGGCGCGGCCGGTCGAACGCCAGCCAGGAGACCAGCACGGTCACTGCAATCAGGATCAGGGTCAGCATGGGTCAGGCGGTCCTGTAGTGGTCTTGCATGGGGTAATGCCTCGCGTACGCGGCGAAGGCCAATGCGGCGACGAAGGCGAAGCCCGCGAAGAAGAACATCAGGAAGGCATTCTCGCTCAGGCCCGTGGTGGCGATCCGCGCGGTCACCACGTCGTTGCGCACCGCCGCGTTGGTGATCAGCACCCACAGGTTGCCGTACGACACCGACAGCAGCCAGAAGCTCATGATCGTGCCCTTCATCGACTTGGGCGCCTGGCTGTAGGCGAACTCCAGCCCGGTCGCCGACACCAGCACCTCGCCGAACGTCAGCAGCGCATACGGCGCGATCTGCCAGGCGATCGACACCGGGTCGCCGCCGTCGATGTGGAGCTGGATCGCGCCGGCGACCACCCAGGCCAGCCCCGAGAACGCCAAGCCGACGCCCATCCGGCGCAATGCGGTCACCTCGACGCCCATTGCGCGCAGCGCCGGATACAGCACCAGGTTGTTGAACGGGATCAGCAGCATCACCAGCAGCGGGTTGAGAGCCTGCATCTGCTGCGCGTCCTTGACCAGCCAGCTCGGCCACCAGGCGGCGTCGTGCGGAATCGCCATCGCCTGGCCCTGCAGCACCCAGGTCGAGGCTTTCTGGTCGAACAGCGACCAGAACGGGGTGACCAGCGCGAACACGATCAGGATCCGCAACACCGCGCGCACGCCGTCCACCGCGGCGTCCGGGTGGGCGCCCCGAGCGCGGTCGAGCTGCATCGAGGCGCCGATGCCGCCGAACGCCATCAGCAGCCCCAGCGCTACCAGCACCGCGATGACGAAATCACCGGCGAACAGCCAGATCCAGACCAGCGAGACCAGCGCCAATACCGCGCCAAAACCTGCGAGGGCCAGCCCAGGCCGGCCGCGACCGGGTGCCTGCGCGACCAACGCCGTCCGGGCGACCCGCAGCAGCGAGTCCGGATTGGCGGTCCGCTCCGGCGGTACCACCACGTACTTCCTGCGGCCGGCCCAGAAGATCACCGTGGCGATCAGCATCAGCACGCCGGGGATTCCGAACGCGATGCTCGGCCCGTACTCGCGCAGGAAGATCGGCATCAGCAACGAGGCGAAGAACGAGCCGAAGTTGATGATCCAGTAGAACGCGTCGTAGACGACCTTCGCCAGGTGCTTGTTGCTCTGGTCGAACTGGTCGCCGACGAACGCCGACACCAGCGGCTTGATGCCGCCGGAGCCGAGCGCGATCAGGAACAGGCCGGTATAGAAGCCGGTCCGGCTCTCCTCTAACAATGCCAGGCAGGCATGGCCGGCGCAGTACACCAGCGACAGCCAGAACACGGTGTTGTACTTGCCGAAGAAGCGGTCCGACAGCCAGCCGCC
>DASUOA010000376.1:0-3830 GCA_036276895.1 Arenimonas sp.
GCCACCAGCAGCTCGGCACGGCCGACCTCGAGCGCCTCGCCGGTCGCGCCGACGCGCAAGTTGCTCAACATGAAGCGCGGGCCGCGCCGCGTCCATTCGGCATAGGCAGCGGAGAACTGCAGCGGTTGGCCGACACGCTCGGCCAGCCATTGGCGAATGCGATCGGGATTGCGCTCGACCAACGGCAGCAGCTGGTTGGCGACACCGACCAGCACCGCGGCGAGGATCAGCGCCACCAGCGCCCCGTACCCGAACAGGCGGCGAAGATGGCGCAGGCGGCGGCGCAAGGGCGTCTGCATCGCGGCTTACAGCAGGACCACGTCGTACTGCTCCTGTGCGTACTGCGGATCGGCCTGGAAGCGGATCGACTTGCCGAGGAACTCTTCCAGCTCCGCCACTGCCGCCGATTCCTCCTCGGTGATCTTGGCCACCAGCTTGGGCGAAGCGATCACCAGCAGCTGCGAGGCCTCGAACTGCCGTACGGCGCGGGTGATCTCGCGGAACACTTCGTAGGTCAGGGTTTCCGCCGTTTTCAGGCTGCCGCGGCCGTTGCACTCGTGGCAAGGCTCGCACAATTGCCGCTCAAGGCTGTCGGTGGTGCGCTTGCGCGTCATCTCGACCAAGCCCAGCGGCGAGAAGTCGAACACGTTGGTGCGCGCGTGGTCGCGCGCCAAGCCTTTCTCCAGCGTGCGCATCACCTGCCGGCGATGCTCTTCGTCGGCCATGTCGATGAAGTCGATGATGATGATGCCGCCGAGGTTGCGCAGCCGCAGTTGCCGCGCGACGGCCTGCGCCGCTTCGAGATTGGTGCGATACACCGTCTCTTCGAGGTTGCGCTGGCCGAGGAAGGAACCGGTGTTGACGTCGATGGTCGCCATCGCCTCGGTCTGGTCGATCACCAGGTAACCACCCGATTTCAACGGCACTTCCTTCTGCAGGGCCCGCTGGATCTCGTCCTCGACCCCGTACAGGTCGAAGATAGGCCGCTCGCCGGTGTAGTGCTCGATGCGCTGCGCCAGCTCGGGCATGAACTGCCGGGCAAACGCGGTCAGTCGGTCATAGGCCTCGCGCGAATCGACGCGCACCGAATCGACGCCCTTGCGCATCAGGTCGCGCACCGCGCGCAGCGGCAGCGACAGGTCTTCGTACACGCGCTCGCCGACCTTGCGCTGGGCACTGGCTTCGCGGATCACTTCCCAGGCGCGGCGCAGGTAGGCGACGTCTTCAGCCAGTGCTTCGGCGGCCTGCCCTTCGGCATTGGTGCGAACGATGTAGCCAAGCCCGGAGCCATTGGCAAGCTCGGTCATCAGCCCTTTGAGGCGGGCGCGTTCGGCCTCGTCTTCGATCCGTGCCGAAATGCCGAGCGTCTTGACCTGCGGCAGCAGCACCAGATAGCGCGACGGAATTGATATCTGCGTGGTCAGTCGCGCGCCCTTGCTGCCGATCGGGTCCTTGACCACCTGCACGATGATCTCCTGTCCCTCGTGCACCAAGGAAGTAATCAGCGGCGGCGGCCCGGCCACAACGGGGTCGTCGCTTTCGGCATCGCCTTGCGCCAGCCGCTGGATGTCCGAGGCATGCAGGAAGGCGGCGCGATCCAGGCCGATCTCCACGAAGGCCGCCTGCATACCCGGCATCACCCGCTGCACGCGGCCCTTGTAGATGTTGCCGACCACGCCGCGACGCGAACTGCGCTCGATCAGCAGCTCCTGCAGCATGCCGTTCTCGACCACCGCCACGCGGGTTTCGCGCGGCGTCACGTTGATCAGGATTTCTTCGCTCAAACGGATACTCCGAACTGGCGCAGCAGGGCGGCTGTCTCGCACAGCGGCAGGCCCATCACGCCGGAATAGCTGCCCGATAGATGGGCGATGAAGGCCGCCGCGCGGCCCTGAATGGCGTAGGCGCCGGCCTTGCCCTGCCACTCGTTAGCAGCGAGGTAACGCCCGATCGCCTCGCGATCGAACGCCGCAAATCGCACCGTGGATTGGCTGATCGCACGCGCCTCGCGTCCGGCTGCCAGCAGCCAGACCACGGAGATCACCTCATGCTCGCGGCCGGCCAACTCGCCCAGCATGCGCGCGGCGTCGTCCGCATCGGCGGGCTTGCCGTAGACACGATCACCCAACACCACCTCGGTGTCTGCGCCCAGCACCAGCGCATCAGGGTTGGCCATCACCTTAAGCAGGCCGGCGCCGGCCTTTTCGCGCGCGACGCGGCTGACGTAATCGAGTGGCGGTTCGCCCGGCAGGCGTTGCTCGGGCACATCGACGACCAGCACGCCGTGGTCGATACCGAGCTGGTTCAGCAGTTCGCGGCGACGCGGCGATTGCGAGGCGAGATAAAGCATCCTCGAAGGATACGACTGCATGGATGCAGGAGATAGAGCAATGCAGGAGCAATTGCCGACGTCTGCATCCCTCCCAATTGCGATGGGATGCCCGATAATCGACGGAATTCACGTTCAAACCCGCCATGAGCCGACTCTTCCTATCAGCACTGCCCTTTGCGCTACTCGTGGCCAGCTGCGCCAGCACCGGCCCCGCCGACCAATCCGCGACGCCTGCGAGTCGGCCTCCGGCAATGTCATCCGGGGGAATCTCCCGCATGCAGCCTGCCGAAGAATCGGCGGCGCGGTGGTTCCGCCAAGGCGCCCTGCGCGCCCACCAGCTGGGCGCCGGGCGCGAGCCGGCGCGCAATCTGATCCTGTTCGTTGCCGACGGCATGAGCCTGACCACGGTCGCCGCGGCGCGCATCCTCGAGGGTCAGCGCCGTGGCGAATCGGGCGAGGAAAACAGCCTCGCGTTCGAATCCTTCCCCTACACCGGGCTGTCCAAGACCTACAACACCGACAGCCAGACGCCGGACTCCGCCGCCACCATGACGGCGATGAGCACCGGCGCCAAGACCCGCATCGGCGTGGTCAACATCGGCCAGGGTGCGCTTCGTGGCGATTGCGCCGCCAGCCGCGGCGCCGAGCTGGCCAGCATGATCCAGCTCGCCGCTTCGGCCGGGCTGGGCACCGGCATCGTCACCACCACCCGCATCACCCATGCCACACCGGCGGCCGCCTTCGGCAACGCCGCGGACCGGATGTGGGAGAGCGACGCCGAGTTGACACCGGAAGCCACCGCGACAGGCTGCCGCGACCTGGCGCGGCAACTGGTCGAATTTCCCTACGGCGAAGGCCTCGACGTGCTGATGGGTGGCGGCCGTCGCAAGTTCCTGCCCGCAAGCGTTGCAGACCTGGAATACCCCGAGTTTGTCGGCGAGCGCCTGGACCGCCGCAACCTGATCGGCGAATGGCAGCAACGTCACCCTCAGGGCCGTTTCATCTGGAACCGCGAGCAATTCGAAGCCCTTGATACCGGTAGCGAAGGCCCGTTGCTGGGCCTGTTCGAACTCGAGCACATGCAATTCGAGCACGACCGCCCCAAGGACCGTGCCGGCGAACCCAGTCTCGCGGAAATGACGCGGGTCGCCATCGAACGTCTTTCCCGCCATGACGAAGGCTTCGTGCTGATTGTCGAGGGCGGCCGCGTCGACCACGCCCACCATTACGGCAACGCCTATCGTGCGCTGACCGACACCATCGCCTTTTCCGATGCGGTGCGTGCCGCGGTCGAGGCAACCGCCGCTGCCGACGACACCCTGATCCTGGTCACTGCCGATCATTCGCACACGCTGAACCTGGTCGGCTACCCGACCCGCGGCAACCCGATCCTCGGCAAGGTGGTCGGCTCGGTGGGCGAAGACGAAGGCGTCGAACTCGCCGTCGATGCGCTCGGCCTGCCCTTCACTTCACTGGTCTACGCCAACGGCCCGGGCTA
>DASUOA010000377.1:0-8546 GCA_036276895.1 Arenimonas sp.
CGCACGGCGCCGCTCAGTTCCTCATTGACGCTGGAAGGCGGGGCGGGAGATCACTCAAGACAGTCGGTCCGTTGAGGCGGCCGATCACGCGAAAGGGTCTCTCCACCCCAGCGCCTTCAAACATACAAGGGCGCAGCCCGAGTTCGGCCGCGCCGGGGGCGGCGGAGCAGTTGCCCCTGCCGCGCTGGCGCCAGCCGCGACGCCTCAGCAGGTGCGCGTCACCTGCGCCACCCAGTCTTCGAGGTTGTAGTAGTTGGTGACGCGGGCGATGCGCCCCTCCTCGATCGCGAAGAAGGCACCGGCCGGCAGGAAGTAACTCTGCCCGCGCGCCGGCGGCAGCCCGGAGTCGTCCTGCAGGTACTGCCCGTGCACGGTGAACTCGGCGGCGATGCGATCGCCCTCGGCATTGGCGAGGATCACGATGTCGCGCACCTGCTCGCGATAGCAGCGGTCCATGCGCTGCAGGAATTCCTCGAAGGCCTCCTTGCCGACCTCGCGCCCACCCTGGTTGATGTCGTGCACCACGTCCTCGGCCAGCAACTCGAGCATCGCGCCCCAGTCGCCGCGGTTGAACGCGCTGTAATAGGCCAGCACCAGCTCGGTCGCGCGATCCGCGGCCCGGGTGCCTTCGATGATCATCGGCGAACTCATGCTTGCACCTGCGCAAAAGGCAACGCGTCGAGATCGACATTGCCACCGGAGAGGATGATACCCACCTCGCGCCCGGCAAACAGCTGCGGATAACGCAGCACCGCCGCCAGCGGCACCGCCGCGCTCGGCTCCACCGCCTGCTTGAGCCGCTCCCAGATCAGCCGCATCGCGGCGACGATCTCGGCCTCGGTCACCAGCAGGATGTCGTCGAGATGCTGCTGCAGGATGCGGAAGGTCAGCGTGCCGAGCTCGGCGCGCAGGCCATCGCAGATCGTGTCGGCGATGCGACCGGTGATGCGCTGCCCGGACTTCAGCGAATCGTGCGCATCACGCGCGCCCTCGGGCTCGGCACCGAAACAGCGGATCGCCGGATCGATGCCGTGCGCCGCGATCGCCGTGCCCGACATCAGGCCGCCGCCGGACACCGGCGCCAGCACCGTGTCGATGCCCGGCACTTCGTGCAGCAGCTCCAGCGTCGCCGTGCCCTGGCCGGCGATCACTCGCGCATCGTTGAACGGATGCACGAGATTCCCGCCGGTCTCGGCCATCACCTGCG
The DNA here is from genome assembly GCA_036276895.1 of Arenimonas sp. GTDB lineage: Bacteria > Pseudomonadota > Gammaproteobacteria > Xanthomonadales > Xanthomonadaceae > Arenimonas. The sequence goes on from DASUOA010000377.1 coordinate 1,208, forward strand.
CCGTGGCCGCATCGCGCGCCGCCTGCGCCACCTCGCAAGGCACGATGCGCGCGCCGAAATCGCGGATCGCGGCGAGCTTGATCCGTGGCGCGCTGTGCGGCACCACCACGGTGGCCGGGATGCCGCGCAACCGACAGGCCAGCGCCACCGCGGCACCGTGGTTGCCCGAGCTCTGCGTCACCACGCCGCGCGCCGCCGCGGCATCATCGAGCGAGTACACGGCATTGGCAGCGCCACGGAACTTGAAGGCACCGATGCGCTGCAGGTGCTCGGCCTTGAAGTACAGGCGGCAGCCGGCCATGCGCTCGAGCGAAGCCGAGCGCAGTACCGGCGTGCGCGCGGCGATGCCGGCAATGCGCGCGGCGGCGCCATACAGATCGATCAGTTCGGGCGCAGTCTGGGAGAATTCGCTCACATCGGCTCACGGCGTCGGGGGATCGAGGCAGTGTAGTCGCGCACGTCCTACACTGGTGACCCCCCCGAGCCCGGCCCGCTGCCATGAACGCCCCGCGCGACGACGGTTACATCTACCTCGACGACTACACCCCGGCGCCCTGGCGCATCACCCGCGTCGAACTGGTCTGCGAACTCGGCCGCAACAGCAGCGAGATCGAAGCGCGCCTGCACCTGTCGCCGGGCGAGCCGTGGCTGGCGCCGCTGGAACTCGACGGCGAAGAACTCGAACTGCTGGCGATCGCCATCGACCACGCGCCGCTGCCGCCGGAGCGCTACGCCTACGATGGCCACCGCCTGCGCATCGATGGCCTGACCGGTCCCTGCGTGCTGCACACCCGCGTGCGCATCGACCCGTCGCGCAATACCCGGCTCGAAGGCCTGTACGCCAGCGGCGAGCTGCTGCTGACGCAATGCGAGGCCGAGGGCTTCCGTCGCATCACCTTCTTCCTCGACCGCCCCGACGTGATGCCGGTCTGGGACATCGTGCTGCGCGCCGAGCAATCGCGTTTTCCGGTGCTGCTGGCCAATGGCAACCGCGTCTCGCAGCGCCTGCTCGACGGCGGCCGGCACGAGGCGCACTGGCACAACCCGCATCCGACCCCGAGCTACCTGTTCGCGATCGCCGCGGGTCCCTTGGCGCATGTCGGCAAGCCCCTGTTCGGTGCCGACGGCCGTCATGTGCAGCTCAATGTCTGGGCCGCGCCGAGCGACATCGGCCGCTGCCACTACGCGCTCGGCGCCATCGAGCGCGCGTTGCGCTGGGACGAAACACGCTTCGGCCGGCATTACGATCTCGACCTGTTCAACGTCGTCGCCGCCCAGGACTTCACCATGGGTGCGATGGAGAACAAGGGCCTGAACATCTTCAACGCCCGCTACATCCTCGCCGACGAAGCCACCGCCACCGATGCCGACTTCCTCGCGATCGAATCGGTGGTCGCGCATGAGTACCTGCACAACTGGTCGGGCAACCGTGTCACCTGCCGCGACTGGTTCCAGCTTTCGCTCAAGGAAGGCCTGACCGTCTTCCGCGACCAGGAGTTCTCCAGCGACCTGCATTCGCGCGCCTTGAAGCGCATCGAAACGGTGCGGATGCTACGCGCACGGCAGTTCGCCGAGGACGGCGGCGCGCTGGCGCATCCGGTGCGACCGATGCGCTACCGCGAGATCAACAACTTCTACACCGCCACCGTCTACGAGAAGGGCGCCGAGGTGGTACGGCTGCTGCATACGCTGCTGGGCGATGATGTGTTCCGCGCCGGCATGGATCGCTACTTCGCCGATAACGACGGCCGTGCCGCGACCATCGAGGATTTCCTCGCCGCGCACACTGCAGTCAGCGGCCGCGACCTCAGCCACTTCGCGCGCTGGTATGCGCAGGCCGGCACGCCCGAGTTGCACATCACCGACCACTACGACGCCGACAGCGGCGACTACGTGCTGGAGATCGAGCAGCGCACGCCGGCCACACCCGACCAGCCCGACAAGCTGCCGCTGCTGATCCCGCTGCGCTTCGCCTTCTACGGCAACGATGGCCGGCCACTGTTCGCCCGTGGCGAAGGCGATGCACCGCTGCGGGGCGAGCTGCTGGAGCTGGCGCAGGCGCAGCACCGCATCGTCTTCCGCGGACTGGCCGAAGCGCCGCTGCCGGCCTTCAACCAGGGCTTCGCGGCGCCGGTGCAGGTGCACTACCCCTACACGCCGGCGCAACTGGCCCGATTGGCGCAGGTCGAGCGCGATCCGCTGGCGCGCTGGGATGTGCTGCAACGGTTGGCCAGCGACAGCCTGCTCGGCCGGCACGATGCGGAGCTGTGCTTCGAGGGCCTGCACGCCGGCCTCGCCGGGCTGCTCACCGATGACCTGGCCGAGCCCGACTTCGTCGCCGAATGCCTGCAGCTGCCGGACTTCGACACCTTGGCCGAACAGGCCGAGCCGCTGGATATCGATGCCCTGCTGGGCGCCCGCGACGCACTGCAACAACGCCTCGCCAGCGCGTTGGCCGAACCGCTGCTGCAGCGCTACCAGTCGCTGGCTAGCGCCGCGCGTGGTGGACTGGACGCATCGGCGATGGCGGCACGCAGCCTGCGCAATGCAGCCCTGGCCTTGCTATGTCGCGAAGGTCGCGGCATCGACCTGGCAGCGCGGCAGTTCGCCAACGCCAGCGGCATGACCGATCGTCTCGCCGCCCTGCGCGGCCTGCTGCATGCGCAGGCGTCGCAGGCCGCTGCGGCACTCGACAGTTTCCGCCAACGCGCCGGCGACGATCCCTTGCTGACCGACAAGTGGATCGGCCTGCAAGTCACCCGTCCGCAGCCCGACGCACTCGACGACGTCCGTGCCTTGCTGGCTTCGCCCTGGTGGAAGCCGGCGAATCCCAACCGCGTGCGCGCCGTGCTCGGCAATTTCGCGCGTGGCAACCCGCATGCCTTCCACCGCCGCGATGGCGCCGGCTACCGGCTGCTCGGCGAACAGGTCGCCGTGCTCGATGGCATCAATCCGCAGGTCGCGGCACGCCTGCTGTCGTCGCTGGAGAACTGGCGCCGATTCGATGCTGGCCGCCAGGTGCAGGTCGAGGCGGTGCTGCGCGAGTTGCAGGGAGGCGTGCGCTCGCCCGACTGCCGCGATCTGTTGGCACGCCTGGTGAGCTGAGCAGCACGGCCGACACCATGCCAGAATCGCCACCATGACTACCGTCGAATCCAGCCCGCTCGGCAAGCCGGTCAGCTACGGCAGCACGCATGATCCCTCGTTGTTGCATCCGATCACCCGGGCGCCGCTGCGCGCGGCGCTTGGCATCGCTGATGCCTTGCCTTTTGTCGGCGTCGACCTGTGGAACGCCTACGAGCTGTCCTGGCTCGATGCACGCGGCAAGCCACGAGTGGCCTTGGCCGAGCTCCGCGTGCCGGCCGCCTCGACCAACCTGATCGAATCCAAGAGCCTGAAGCTCTATCTCGGCAGCTTCGCGCAGACCCGCCTGGACAGCAGCGACGCGCTGCGTGCGCAGCTGGTCGCGGATCTTTCGGCCGCGGCCGGATCACCGGTGACCGTAGTACTGACCTCGGCACAGACCGCACCGCCGCATGAGGTGCTGAGTGGCGAGTTGATCGACGATCTGCCACTGGACATCCACCATTACGGTCCGCCGCGCGCCGACTTCATCGCCGTCGATCCCGAGCGCCGGGTCGAGGAGACCCTGGTCTCGCACTTGCTCAAATCGAACTGCCCGGTCACCGGACAGCCGGACTGGGCCAGCCTGCAGATCCACTACGCCGGCGCGCGATTGGAGCGCGACGGTCTGCTGCGCTACCTGGTGTCGTTCCGCGAACACGCCGAGTTCCACGAGGCCTGCGTCGAACGCATCTTCGTCGACCTGATGGCGCGCGCGACGCCTACGCGGCTGTCGGTGTACGCACGCTACACCCGCCGCGGCGGCATCGACATCAATCCCTATCGTTGCAGCCCGGGCATGCTGTTGCCGGGCAATCCGCGGACGGCGCGGCAATGAGCCGGCGCGGCCTGCTCCTGCTGGCGATGCTGGCGCTCGCGGCCTGCGGCAAGAGCGAACCGCCCGCGGCGCCCGCCAGCGACAACGCGGCCGCGCCACCGGCAGCGGCCGACATCGCGGCCACCGTCGAGGCGGCGCCGACCGTTGCGCCGCTGGGCAGCTATCGCCCGCTGGAATTGCAGCTCGGCAGCGAACTCGATGTCGAGGGTCGCGTGCGCGAAGCACGCACTACCTTCGCGCCCGACGCACGCGTGCATCTGTCGGTGCTCGGCAGCGCTGGCGACCTGCCGGTGCGCGTGAAGGCGCGCTGGCTCGATGCTGACGATCAGCTGCTCGGCGAATCCGGGCAACTGCTCGAACCCGGCCCGGCCAGCGTGCTGACCTTCACGCTGACCCAACCGCAGGGCTGGCCGCCCGGACGCTATCGCGTCGAGCTGGCGCTCAACGATCTCGAGGTCGATCAACGCGAATTCGAAGTACGCTGACTCCTCAAGGCGCCCGGCCGCTGGCCGATGGCCCCTGCGTTCTGCTTCAATGCGGTGTGCGTCCCGGCGTTGCACTAGTCGTGGACATCGGCGGGGTAACCGGCAGGGAGCGAAGCGATGTTCCTGATCATCGGCGCCATCATCGTTGTCGCCAGCGTCGTCATCGGTTTCACCATGGTCGGCGGACAACTGCTGGCGCTGTGGCATGTCAACGAGATCATCGTGATCTGCGGCAGCGCCCTCGGTGCCTTCTTGATCGCCAACCCGATGAAAGTGGTGAAAGCCAGCCTGCGCGAGTCGCTGGGCCTGCTCAAGCCGCCGGCGTTCGGGGCGGCCGATTACCTCGACCTGTTCCGCCTGCTCAACGAGATCCTGATCAAGATCCGCCGCGAAGGCATGATGGCGATCGAGGACCACGTCGAGAATCCGGAGAACAGCGCGATCTTCCAGAAGTACCCGAAGATCCTCAGCGACCATCACCTGCTGCACTTCATCACCGACTGCCTGCGGCTGATGGTCGGCGGCAGCATGGACCCCAACGAGCTCGAAGCCCTGCTCGAAGAAGAGCTGGAAACCCACCACCACGAAGCCCTGGAGGCCTCACACGCGATGGCCAAGGTCGCCGACGCACTGCCGGGCTTTGGCATCGTCGCGGCGGTGCTGGGCATCATCAACACCATGTCGATCGTCGGCAGCGCGCCACCGGCCGAGATCGGCATGAAGGTCGCGTCAGCCCTGGTCGGCACCTTTCTCGGCATCTTCATCGCCTACGGTTTCGTCGGGCCGATGGCGGCGGCGATGGAAGGTCGCGCCCACGCCAACTCCAAGCCCTACGAGATCGTGAAGATGGCGCTGGTATCGACTTCGCGCGGCTACGCGCCGCCGGTGGCGATCGAGTTCGCACGCAAGCTGCTGTACTCCGATCTGCGCCCGGGCTTCCTCGAGCTGGAAGCCGACCTCAAGGCCAACAAGGCCTGAGCGGCCGGACCCGACCGTGGCCGACACCGAACGCCCGATCATCATCAAGAAGAAGAAGGTGGTGGCCGGAGGCCATCACGGCGGCGCTTGGAAGGTCGCCTACGCCGACTTCGTGACCGCGATGATGGCCTTCTTCCTGGTGATGTGGCTGGTCGCGACCATGCCGCAGGAGCAGCTCGGCGGCATCAGCGAGTTCTTCAAGAATCCCAGCGCGGTGCGTGGCCGTTCGGCCGAGATGGCGGCGAGCGCGCTCGGCGAGGGCGGCGGCGGCGATGCCCCGGTGCAGATCTTCGAGCACCGCAAGTCACAGCCGATCGCCGGCGATCCCAGCAGTCGCGCCGCCGCCGAAGCCGAGCTCGATCCGGATGCGGCCAAGCGTCTGGCCGCGGAACAGGACAAGCGCAAGCTCGAAGAGCTCAAGCAGCTGCTGGAGGAAGCGATCGCCAAGAGCATCGCGATGGCGCCGTTCAAGGACCAGCTGCTGATCGACATCACCCCGGAAGGCCTGCGCATCCAGATCGTCGATTCGCAGAACCGGCCGATGTTCGACCTCGGCAGCAGCCAGCTCAAGGACTATTCGCTCGCGATCCTGGTCGAGCTGGCCAATTACATCGGCCTGGTGCCCAACCGCATCGCCATCAGCGGCCACACCGACGACACCCCGTTCGCCGGTCGCAGTGGGCTGAGCAATTGGGAGTTGTCGGCCGACCGCGCCAACGCGGCGCGACGTGCGCTGCTGCGGGGCGGCCTCGCCGAGGACAAGGTCGCGCGGGTGGTCGGGCTGGCGTCCTCGGTGCTGTTCGACAAGACCGACCCGCGCGGCGCGGTGAACCGTCGCATCAGCATCGTCGTGCTCAATGAAGCGGCCGAGCGTGCCGCGCGCGAGCTCGATGCACCGCAAGCAGAAGCCGCCGGTGATGCGGATGCCGCAGCGATGGCCGGCGAAGACGCAGCGGCCGCGGACGAAGCCGCGGCCGGCGCCGACCGTCCCGCTGACTGAGCGCTCAGGCGCGATCGTTGACCAAGCCGCGACCGGTGGTGGCCAGGCTCTTGGCGATGCGCAGCGCGACTTCGCTGGGAATCTGCAACAGCACCTCGCCCTCGGCATCGAGCACGCTGACTACCATGCGCTCGGCGGCGTCATCGACTCGGAACTGCAGGGCAGTATCGAGCTTGGCGACCAGCGAATCGAGGCGCGACTGCAGGGCGCGCGGATCCTGCAGGTCCTGGGCTTCGGCGCGGGTGATTCCGGCCGCGCCTTCGCTGGCGCGGACCTCCGGCGCGCTGGCGGCGGCGGCCGCGGCGGCCGCGGAGTCGCCGCGTTGGATACGGCTGTCGGCGCGCTCCTGCGCCGACTGGCTGCTGACCGGGGCCGGATTGCCGCCGGCGCTCACCGGCGCCACCGCGTTCTGCGGGCGGACCGCACGCGCGGCAGCGGTGTCGGAAGGCAGGGAAATGGATGGAATCGTGGACATGGCAACACCTTTGGCTTACGACCGGCCGGCAAAGTCGGTTCTCGACACAGGGATTAACGGCCGCCCGGTCTCCAGCTTTAGGGCCAGATGAAAAATACTTTCTACAGCGGCTCCGGCCGCCATTGCCCCGGTCCGAGGCCGTTCAGGTGATGCGGGCCGATGGCGATGCGCAGCAGCCGCAGCGTCGGCAGGCCGACCGCCGCGGTCATCCGCCGCACCTGCCGGTTGCGGCCCTCGGTGATGGTCAGTTCGATCCAGGTGGTCGGAATGTTTTCGCGTTCCCGAATCGGCGGATCGCGCGGCCATATAGGAGGCGGAGTCATTTTGTTCACTTTCGCGGGAGCGGTTTTTCCATCGTTTAGAACAACACCGTCGCGCAGATTTTGCAGAGCGTGCCGGTCGATTTCTCCTTCCACCTGGGCCCAATAGGTTTTGGGCAG
>DASUOA010000378.1:0-2552 GCA_036276895.1 Arenimonas sp.
AACACCGGCGTCACCGTGGTCGTGCCGCGCACCAATGTCGAGGTGCAGGAAGATGCCGACCGCAAGCTCGCGGTGATCGAGCCCGGCGTCACGCTGGAGGAACTGGTCGCGGGCCTGAACTCCCTCGGCGTCAGCCCGCGCGACATGATCTCGATCCTGCAGACCATCAAGACCGCCGGCGCGCTGCAAGCCGAGTTGATGGTGCAGTGATGACCGCGCCCATTTCTGCGACGCCTCTCGATCGCTTCGGCACGCTGCGCCAGGACGCGGCGCCGGCGGTCGACGCCAAGGACCTGGCCAGGATCAAGGCCAGCGCCGAGGATTTCGAAGCCTTCTTCGTCACCCACGCGTTCGAGGACATGTACGGCGACCTGTCGAGCGATCCGCTGTTCGGCGGCGGCGAGGCCGAGAACATCTTCCGTTCCTTCCTGCTGCAGGAATACGGCAAGCAGGTCGCCAGGACCGGCGGCGTCGGCGTTTCCGACATGGTGCAGAAGCAGCTGCTGCAGCTTCAGGAGAGTCCACGATGAACAAGTCCTCCCGCATGGCAGATCTGCTGGCGATCACCTCGCGGCTGATCGCCTGCATGGAGCGTGAGGTCGAGCTGCTGCGCGCCATGAAGCCCAAGGAATTGCGCCAGCTGCAGCATGACAAGTCCACGCTGAGCGATGCCTATCGCGCCTTCGTGCTGGCACTGAAGGAGCCGGACATCGCGGCCGACGCGGTGACCGATGTCCTCAAGGACGAGCTGACCGAGGCGACCGAGCGGTTCCAGGCGGCGCTGCAGGACAACCTGCGTGCGCTTCGTGCCATGCGCGACGTGAACGAGCGCGTCATGCGCGCGGTGGTCGATGCCCTGGAGGAACCGCGCCTGCAGGTCACCGGCTACAACCAGCGTGGCGCGTTGCGGCGCGGCCGGCGCCAGCCGGCGATCGGTCCGGCGGCGATTCAGCAGCGGGCATGAAAAAAGGCCCTCGCGGGCCCCGATGCATGCGCGCGGATGTCCGCCTCACGCCGAAACGCTGACCACCCCGCTGCCGTGATTGGCGCCGCTGACCGCCGCCACCAGCGCCTTCGCCAGCTGCGGTGCCGGCTGGGGAGTGGAAGGGGCCGCCTGCGGCGTACTTGCCTGCTGAGCCGTCTGCCGATTGCTCTGGATCCGTTCCATCTGCCGCTCGACCCGCGCCGTGCGCTCATAGGCTTGCAGCGCCTGTTCGGACGGCACCTGGATCACGCGCTCGCCGGTCTCCGGGCTCTGCCCGATCAGAACGATGCGGCCGATATCCTGCCGGTAAATGAATTCGAAGCTATTATAGCGGAAAGTCTGATTGGAACCGGCGGCGCTGGCCTGATTTTGCGGCGCTTCGACAGCGCCAACCGAAGCCGCGTGCGCTTCCTGCGACGACGGAGTCGTGGCGGCGCCCGCATGCACCGCAAGCGGTGCCGAGCTGGCCGACGCACTTGATGTGGTGATCGGGCGCAACATCGAGCCCGCTACTCCTTCCTCTTGCTGCCGGCCTGAGATTTCGGGCCGTATACACCACACAGCAGTATAGATGATTCTTCACTCGATCCATTAAGAATGGGTAAAAGCCCCTGCACTCAAGTGCGCTGTTTTCCACTTTGCTGGTACGAAATTGCCTGTCCACCGCGCCGATCCTTGCCGGTCGGAATTGCCTCAAGTTGCGATTAACCAAGTTATATCCAGCGATCGCAGTTAGTTAGCGGCTGGCACGCAAGTTGCGTTGATGGGTTCGACACCGCCTGTGCGGAAAAGTTTCGGGCGCCAAAGCGCGGCCGAAGTTGGCACGAGACGAAGGAGAACCCTGATGCCGACGAACGACATTCAATTGACTGCGGGCATCCGCAACAATCTGCTGCTGCTGCAATTCACCTCCGAACGGATCGACCGCACCCAGCAGCGGCTCGCCACCGGCAACAAGATCAACTCAGCCATCGACGGCGCCGTCGCCTTCTTTGCCTCGAAGGGACTGAACCGCCGCGCGGACGACCTCGCGCAGCTCAAGGACTCGATCGGCCAGAGCATCAGCACCATCAAGGCCGCCGACACCGGCGTGACCTCGATCGAAAAGATGCTCGACCAGGCGAAGGGCCTCATCACCTCGGCCTACGGCAGCCTCGGCAAGGATTCAGCCTCGGTCGAGCTGCGCAAGTCGCTGTCCGAGCAATTCAACAACCTGCTGCGTCAGATCGACAAGCAGGCCGGCGACGCCACCTACCAGGGCAAGAACCTGCTGCTGGGCAGCGGCCTCAGGCTCGACGCGACCTCGTCCTCGAAGAGCGCGACCAACGCCATCACCGGCATCAGCAACACGCGCGTCACCAACGTCGTGTCGGCCGACGATTATGTCGTCGACATCACCGGCGACGGTGCGATCAGCGCCAATGCCAGCGACATCGCCAATGCCGAGCGCGACCGCGGCATCCAGAACCTGACGATCGGCGGGTTCGCCAGCAAGACGCTCGGCAACTTTGACGATATCGTCATCAAGTATGCCGGCGGCAAGGGCAAGGACAAGACCTTCACGATC
>DASUOA010000379.1:0-5665 GCA_036276895.1 Arenimonas sp.
GGCGGTGATGGCCTCGATGTACGCCGTCTACCACGGCGCCGAGGGCCTGAGCCGCATCGGCCGCCGCGTGCATCGTCTGGCGGCGATCCTCGCCGGCGCACTGCGCGAGGAAGGCATTACCGTCGGTCCGGATTTCTTCGACACCCTGCACATCGTCAATGTCGATGCCGAGGCGATCCACGCCAAGGCCGAGGCCGCACGCATCAACCTGCGCCGCATCGACGCCCGTTCGCTCGGCATCAGCCTCGACGAGACCACCACGCGCGAGGATCTAATTGCACTGGCCGCGTTGTTCGGCGCGAAGATCGACAATGTCGACGCCCTCGACGTCTCGACCGCCGATGCGCTGCCCACCGGCCTGCTGCGCCAATCAAAGTTCCTGCAGCACCCGGTGTTCAACACCCATCACAGCGAGCACGAGATGCTGCGCTACATGCGCGCGCTGGCCGACAAGGACCTGGCGATGGATCGCACCATGATCCCGCTCGGCAGCTGCACCATGAAGCTCAACGCCACCGCCGAGATGATTCCGGTGACCTGGCCGGAGTTCGCCAACATCCACCCGCTGGCGCCCAGCGCGCAGACGCAGGGCTACCAGCAGCTGATCACCGGACTCGAAGCGATGCTGGTCGAGTGCACCGGCTACGACGCCGTCAGCCTGCAGCCCAACTCCGGCGCCCAGGGCGAGTACGCCGGCCTGCTGGCGATCCGCGCCTATCATCGCGCCAACGGTCAGGCGCAGCGCGACATCTGCCTGATCCCCGACTCCGCGCACGGCACCAACCCGGCCTCGGCGCAGATGTGCGGCATGACCGTCGTGGTCACCAAGACCGATGCCAACGGCAACGTCGACATCGACGACCTGCGTCGCGCTGCCGAGAAATACAGCGACCGTCTCGCCGCGCTGATGGTCACCTACCCGTCCACGCACGGCGTGTTCGAGGAGGACATCGTCGAGATCTGCGAGATCATCCACGCGCATGGCGGCCAGGTGTACACCGACGGCGCCAACATGAACGCGCTGGTCGGCGTCGCCAAGCCCGGCAAGTGGGGCTCGGACGTCTCGCATCTCAACCTGCACAAGACCTTCTGCATCCCGCACGGCGGCGGCGGCCCGGGCGTCGGCCCGACCGCAGTCAAGGCGCATCTGGCGCCCTATCTGCCCGGCACCTTCGGCAACGATGGCGTGCGCACCGATGGCGTCGGCAAGGGCGCGATGGTGTCGGCAGCCAGCTTCGGCAGTGCCTCGATCCTGCCGATCAGCTGGATGTACATCACCCTGATGGGCAGCGCCGGCCTGCGCAAGGCCACGCAAGTCGCGCTGCTCAATGCCAACTACGTGTCGAAGCGCCTGGCACCGCACTACAAGACGCTCTACACCGGCCGCAACGGCCTGGTGGCGCACGAGTGCATCCTCGACTTGCGTCCGTTGAAAGACGCCACCGGCATCGGCGCCGAAGACGTCGCCAAGCGCCTGATCGACTTCGGCTTCCACGCCCCGACGCTCAGCTTCCCGGTCGCCGGTACCTTGATGGTCGAGCCGACCGAGAGCGAATCGCTGCACGAGCTCGACCGCTTCATCGACGCGATGATCCAGATCCGCGACGAGATCCGTGCCGTCGAGCTAGGCAAGCTCGATCGCGAGGACAACCCGCTGAGAAACGCGCCGCACACCGCCACCATGGCGATGGCCGAAGAGTGGACGCACGCCTACTCGCGCGAGCTGGCGGTGTTCCCGCTCGCCACGCTCAAGCAGCAGAAATACTGGCCGCCGGTGGCGCGCGTCGACAACGTCTACGGCGACAAGAACGTGATGTGTGCGTGCATTCCGGTGGATGCGTACAAGACCGACGACGCCGAGGCCTGATTCTTGACCGCCAAGGCGCCGACCACCGACGAAATGCTGCTCGGCCTGTTCCGCGATTTGCGAGACAGGCCCGACGGCCCGGCGCCATCGCGGAAAATCGCGCTCATCTCGACGCCACGCAGCGGCTCGAAGCTGTTCTGCAAGGCACTGATCGGTACCGGCCGTTTCGGCGAACCCAAGGAGTGGATGAACTTCCGCTACCTCTCGGCGTATGCCACCGTCATGGGAAGCCCGAACGTCGACGTCGGCCAGTACCTCGACTTCGTCGCCCGCAAGACCACCAGCAGCAACGGCGTGTTCGCGCTCAACATCCATGTTGAGCAGTTCCTGCAGTGGCGCAAGAAAGGGTTGGACATCCTCAAGCTCGGCTTCAAGCGCTACTACCGCATCTATCGCGGTGATCGGCTGGCACAGGCACTGTCGCTGGCCAAGGCGCGGATCACCGACCAGTGGTCGGCCAGCAACCAGGCCCGGCGTGAGCTGCCGCCGGGCGGCGTACCCACCGTCACCGTGCTCGAAGCGTTGCGCGACATCGGCGTGCAGGACGCGGCCTACGAAGAGCTGTTGGCATCGCAGGTGCGAATGACATTCCGCTACGAGGACTTCAGCCGTGACGATGAGGACTTCCGCCGACTGTTGGCCGACTGCGGCATCGAGCATGGTGATCTTGCCCACATCGGCAGCAGCAAGCAGATACAGCGCGATGCGGCCGATGTGCAGCGTTACCAGCAACTACGCCAGTATCTGGGCGTGGACTCGCTGTAGTGGGGAAGACGCCACTCAGGCCTGAACGCCCCGCCGGCGAACAGCTTCCAATTTAGTGAACCCGGTGGTTCAATTTGCCGGTTCACGACTCCCGCAAGGACGCTATTCCGTGATCCGAGCCGCCTTGAAGTCTTCCCTGCGCTTCACCGCCACGCTGCTTGCACTCGCGCTCGCCCTGCCCGCCGTGGCGCAGGATGCCGTTCGCGTCAGTACCCGGCCCTTTGCCGAAGTCGCGCAGCCCGAGCAGGGCTCGGCCGCGGCCAGCGTACTCAGCCCCAACGACAGCGTGCTCTCCGCCGAGTTGTCGGCGCCGTTGGCGCGGGTGCTTGCCGAGGTCGGCACGCAGGTGAAGAAGGGGCAATTGCTGCTGGAACTCGACGGCACCGATTACCGGCTGGCCCAGGCCCAGGCCGAGGCCCAGCTCGCCAGCGCCAAGGCCAGCGAGGAGCTGGCGCGGCAGCGCTTCGAGCGTGCGCAGCAACTGCGCGAGAAACAGTTTGTCGCCGATGACGAAGTGCTGGCGCAGAAGACGCAACTGCAAGCGGCGCAGGCACAGGCACTGGTCGCCGATGCGACGCGCCGGGTGGCCGCGCGCAATTATGAGAAGCGCCGCATCATCGCGCCTTTCGACGGCGTGGTGACCGAGCGCATGGCGCAGGTCGGGCAGTTGGCAACGCCGGGCGTACCGCTGCTGCGCATCGTCGATCTGGCACCGGTCGAGGTCGAGGCCCGCGTGCAGGCCAGCGATGCCGAAGGCCTGCGCAAGGCCGGCAGCTGGCAGTTTGTAAGCCAGGGACGACGCTGGCCCTTGAAGCTGCAGCGCCTGTCGCCGGTCATCGATGCCGCGGCGCGCACCCAGGTGGCGCGACTGTCATTCGTCGATGCCGCGGCGCCGGCCGGCAGCAGCGGCAGCCTGCGCTGGCAGGGCGCCGCGACGCTGCTGCCGGCCACCCTGTTGGTCAAGCGCGGTGATGCGCTGGGCGCCTTCGTGATCGAGAACGACAAAGCCCGTTTTGTACCCGCACCGGGCGCGCAGGAAGGCCGGCCGTTCGTGCTCGCCCTGCCCAAGACCGCGCAACTGGTGGTCGCCGGCCAGCAGGGCCTGAACGATGGCGACGCCGTCATCGTCAGCGGAAACGGAGCGCCCTGAAATGTCACTGGCACGGACGCTGATCAGCAACCATCCGCTCGCCAACATCTTCTTCGTGGTGATCATCGTGATGGGCCTGCTGGCCTATCTGCAGATGCCGCGCGAGCAGGACCCGGAGATCAATTTCAACTGGGTCAACATCGCCACCGCCCTGCCCGGCGCCAGCGCCGAGGACGTGGAAAAGCGCATCACCAATCCGATCGAAGACGCCATCCGCAACATCCAGGATGTGCGCTTCGTGGTCAGCACCTCGCGCGAGGGCGCCTCCAACTTGCTGGTGCGTTTCCGCGACATCGGCGAGCGGCAGTTCGACAAGCGCGTCAACGACCTGCGTCGCGAAGTGCAGAACAAGGCCAATACCGAACTGCCGGCCGAAGCGACCGACCCCAACATCCTCGAGATCACCACCTCCAACGGTTTCCCGACCGCGATGCTGGTGCTCACCGGCCAGGCCGACGACGAAACGCTGCGCTACGCCGCGCGCACGGTGAAGGAAGACATCGAGGCGATCGCCGGCGTCGACCGTGTGCTGGCGCTGGGATTCCGCGAACCCGAGCTGCGCGTCGAGTTCGACCCGGCAGCACTGGCGGCACGTGGTCTGAACGCCGCCGAGGTCGCCGACGCCCTGCGCCTGTGGTTCCGCGACACCTTCGCCGGCAAGGTACGCACCGGCGAGAGCGAATGGCTGGTGCGCGTCTCCGGCACCAATGCCGACCCCGAAGCGCTGGCCGCATTCCAATTGCGTCTGCCCGGCAGCAACGGCGAGCGCGTACCGCTCGACGCCATCGCCCGCGTGCACCGCGGCAGCGAAATCCCGCGCCAGCTAACCGCCATGGACGGGCAGCCGGCGGTACTGATGTCGGTGACCAAGGTCGGCTACACCAACACCCTGGAACTCGTTGGCCGCATCCGCGACTACATCGAGCAGAAGAACACGGTGCTGGCCAGCAGTGGCCTGAAGCTGCAGCTCTCCGACGACCAGACCATCCCGACGGTGTCGGCGCTGCGGGTGATGCAGAACAACGCGGTGATCGGCCTGCTGCTGGTGCTCGGCGTGTGCTGGCTGTTCCTGGGCTCGCGGATATCGAGCATGGTCGCGCTCGGCGTGGTGTTTTCGGTGGCCGGAACCTTCTGGTTCCTGGACATGACCGGCTCGACCCTGAACATCTCGGTGCTGCTCGGCATCGTCATCGTGCTGGGCATGCTGGTCGACGATGCGGTGGTGGTGGTCGAGGCGATCTACTTCCGGCTGCAACGCGGCATGGATGCCATGGACGCCGCGATCGATTCGCTGCGCGAGGTCGGGCTGCCGGTGCTGGCGGCAGTGTCCACTACCATCGCGGCCTTCCTGCCGTTGATGCTATTGCCCGGCATCGTCGGCAAGTTCATGTTCGTGATCCCTTTCGTGGTGACCATCGGCCTGATCGTCAGCCTGGTCGAGGCGTTTTGGATGCTGCCGG
Organism: Arenimonas sp.; assembly: GCA_036276895.1. Taxonomy (GTDB): domain Bacteria; phylum Pseudomonadota; class Gammaproteobacteria; order Xanthomonadales; family Xanthomonadaceae; genus Arenimonas. The sequence goes on from DASUOA010000379.1 coordinate 5,243, forward strand.
CGCACGTGGCGACCATGGGCAAGCATGCGCTGAGCCGCTCACGCACGCAGCAGTTGCGCGAGCGCTACACGCACCAGCTGCGGATCAAGTACACGCGCCTGCTGATCCATGTGATGCGCTACCCGGCGCGTTACCTCGGCATCGCCGTGGCGCTGTTCTTCGCTGCGATGCTGGCGGTGGCCGGTGGGCTGGTGAAGTTCCAGTTCTTCTCCTTCGATCCGATCCGCGTCTACTACGTCAATGTCGACATGCCCGCCGATGCGCCGCTGGAAGAGACGCTGCGCCAGACGCAGCGGGTCGAGGCGGTGGTGCGCCAGCATTTGCGCGAGGGCGAGGCGCGCTCGGTGGTGTCGATGGCAGGCATCAAGTTCACCGAGATGGAGCCGGTCTACGGCGACCAGTACGGACAGATCGCGGTGTCGC
>DASUOA010000380.1:0-3617 GCA_036276895.1 Arenimonas sp.
CCGGCTTGCCCGTGCATGTACTTGCCGACATTCCGCCGACAGGCGCAGGCCACTGCGAGCATCGACCTCGAAGCGCAAGACGCCCGCACCCCACAGGCGCGCCTCGCGCTCGGGCAAAGTCGGCGGCAACTGACCGGCCAAAGTCCAGGCTTCGCGTCGGCGCTGGCAGAGCTGCGGTGCTTCGACATCGATGGGCAGGCCCAGTGGCCAGCAGATTTCCTGCTTGCGCACCTGCGCAGGCATCGCCGGCGGACCCTGCGCTTCGCGTGGCAGGCTGTCGAGCACTTCGAACAGCAAGGGCAAGGCGGTAATCGCACCGTACTGCCCGGGTAGTGGCGTGCCGTCCGGCCGCCCCACCCAGACGCCGACGGTGTAGCCCGGCGTACCGCCCAGCGCCCAGGCATCGCGGAAGCCATAGCTGGTACCGGTCTTGAACGCCGCCCTCGGGCGGGTGCCAGGATCGAACAGCGTATCGAGCTGTCCCGGTCGACCCTGCGCGGAAAGCATCTCCCGCACGATCCATGCCGCGCCTGGCGACAGCAGACGCCGGTCGTCCAGCGGTTCGGCGTCGCGGTAGCGCACGCGCGCTGCCAGTCCGTCGCGATGCAAGGCGGCGTAAGCGCCCACCATCGCTTCAAGACTGACACCGGTGCCACCGAGGATCAGCGACAGATTGGGTGCGCTGCCGCGTGGAAAGCGCAAGCTGACGCCTGCATGCGCGAGCCGGGCGGCAAAGCGCCCGGGGCCGACACGATCGAGCAAGTCGACCGCTGGCACATTGAGTGACAGCCGCAAAGCCTCCGCAGCCGACACCGGGCCGTTGAAGCGCGGGTCGAAGTTGAGCGGGCGGTAGTCGCCGAAACTCTGCGGCGCATCGATCAGCAGGCTTTCCGAATGGATCAGGCCATCGTCGAGGGCAAGACCGTAGAGGAAGGGCTTGAGCGTCGAACCCGGCGAACGCCAGGCGCGCACCATGTCGACGTGGCCGAGCCGCGCAGCGTCGCCGAACTGCAGCGAACCGACATAGGCACGCGCCAGCATGCTGCGGTTGTCGACCACCAGCAGGGCCGCCGAGCTGCGCTCGGGCAACTGCGCGAAGTAGCTGGCGACACGCGATTCGAGTACGGCCTGCAGGTCGGCGTCGATGCTGCTGGTGATAGGCGTGGCGCGCGGATCCTCGGCGCGTAGACGCTCGGCCAGCAAGGCCGCGAGCAGCGGCGGTTGCAGGCGGCGTGCGATGACCGGCTCGATCCGCGCATCGGCCACCTCCGTGCGGCTCCATACGCCGAGCTGGGCCATCCTGGTCAGCACCTTGTCACGGGCCTGCTGCGCGGCTGCCGGATGGCGATCCGGCCGCAGCCGGCTGGGCGCCTGCGGCAACACCGCGAGCAGCGCGGCCTCGGCCTGCGACAGTTGCCGCGACGGCTTGCCGAGCCAGGCCCAGCTCGCCGCCTCGACACCCTCGACGGGACCACCGAAGGGTGCGTGGTTGAGGTAGAGCGTCAATATCTCGCGCTTCGACAGGCGCCACTCGAGCTGCAGTGCACGCAGCATCTGTCGCGACTTGCCAGCGATGCTGCGCGATTGCGGTTCGAGGATGCGAGCGACCTGCATGCTCAGGGTCGAGCCACCGGACACCACCTCGCCATGACGCAACCATTGCCAAGCGGCACGCGCGACGGCGAGCGGATCGATACCGCGATGCCACCAGAAGCGGCGATCCTCGTAGGCGATCAGCGCCTCGAGATAGCGCGGCGAGACCGTGTCGGGCGTCGCCGGATAACGCCAGACGCCGTCGCGACCGGCGAAGGCGCGCAGTGGCCGACCATCAGCCGCCACCACGATGCTGCCGCTGTCCTGCGCCTCCGGCAACGGCGGCGGAAACACGCGATCGAGCAGCAAGGCCAAGGCGATCGGCGCCAGCAGCACGGCGAGCACCACGCGCAGGCGGCGCCGACGCATCTCAGGGCTCCAGCACCGTGATGCTGGCCGGTCGCGGTTCGCCGACGCCACGCAGCATCGGCCGGTACATGTCCTCGACCTGCGGCGGCGGCGCGACATAGGTCCCGGGCGTCACCGCGCGCACCAGATAGAACAGCTGCGCCGGTTGCCCGGCCTGCAGCTTCAACGCCGCCACGTAGCGGTCGTCGCGATACTCCTCGTGCTGGATCTGCGCGGCATCGCTGCGTTCGCTGAGGGTCACGCCCTCGATCACCACATCCGACCATTGCGCCGGATCGGTGAGATTGAGGTTCTCGATCTCCAGCCCCGCCGGCAGCAGATCGACGAGCAAGGCATCGGCCATGGTTTCGCGCGACTCCACCCGCAAGGCCGCCACTAGGCTCTGGCCTTCGCGCAACGGGCCGCCCTGCCACGGCTTGCCGTCGGCATGGAACCAGCGCCGTTGCACGCTGACCGCGCTATCGTCGGCCTTGGGCGCGACGCTCGGCACGCCAGCGACATCGACGCTGACGAACAGCGGCGAGGCGGCGGTCGAGTGCAGACGCAAACCACGCGCCAGCTCGGCGGCATGGAAGTCGCGACTGAAGCTGCGCCGCTCCGGCAGCGCTTCTCTTGCGTCCCCCAACGCCCACGCGCCGGCGATGCGCGAATCGCCCTCGGTCAGCAGGCCCTTGCCGAGCCGCGCCAAGGCGATCTGTTCCTGGGTGCTGAGCCAATAGCGATCGCCGGGCCGTGCCTGCAGCTCGCGCGACAGCGCCAGCAGCTGGTCGTCGAAACCGTCCGGCCGCAATCCGTGCTGCTGCAGCAGCGCCAGCATCTGCGCGCGATCGCGCAGCGCCGAGCCGTAGTCACCCAACCAGCGTGGCCGCGCATCCTTGCGCGCCAGCGCGGCGGCAATCGCCTGCGCGCCGCGTCCGGCATCGCCCTGCGCCTGCAAGGCCAGACCCAGATGCAGCAATGGCAGGCCACTCAGCGCCTTGTCGCGCTGGTTGTCCCACAGCGCGCGCAGCGTACCGAGCGGCGCGCGATTGAGGGTGGCCAGCACGTAGCCGGCGTGCGCCTGATATGCCAGGCGCAGATGATCGGCCTGGTCGTAGGCGTAGAACGGCAGGCCGCCAGACAGCAGGTCTTCCGACAGGCGCTCCAGCGTCTTCTGCAGCACGGACTCGGGCACCGCGAATCCGGCATCACGTGCCAGCAGCAGGAACTCGGCGATATATGGCGTCAGGATCGGCACCGCGCTGTCGCCCCCTCCCCAGAACGCGAAGTGGCCGTTGGCGAGTTGCAGCGCGGCGAGGCGACCGAGCGCCCCTTCCAGCCGCTGCCGACGGCTGTTGTCGTCGAGACCGGAGATGCCCATACGCGCGGCAGTGTCGGCATCGAGCAGCAAGGCAGCGAAGCCGCGCGTGGTGGTCTGCTCGACGCAGCCGTAGGGATAGGCCAGCAGTTCCTGCAAGGCCCGTGCGTAGGGAATCGGAGGATGGGTGCTGACCGTGAGGCGCAAGGTGGCGGTATCGGCCATCAGCCCGGCCAGTTCGGCCGTGCCGAGGTTCAGGCGGGCATCCGGCGCCAGCTGCTGTGCGCGGCTGCTGACCACGCCAGGCCAGGCGGGGCGAACGGTGAGTTCGAACTGACGACTTACGCGCTGCCCACCG
>DASUOA010000381.1:0-5461 GCA_036276895.1 Arenimonas sp.
GATGCCCTGCTGACGCGCGCCGTGCTGGCATCGGCCTGCGAGCTCGGCGCCCAAGGCTGGTGCCCGGCCGAGCTGCTGGCGGCAGAGCGCGTCCCCCAAGGCTACGACCTGCGCATCCTTCGGGACGCGAGCGAAGTTGCGCTTCGCTGTCGCTTCCTGATCAATGCCGCCGGCCCCTGGAGCGCGGTGGTGCGCGAACGCGTGCAACCGGCGCTGCCGCTGCAGGCGGTCGACTGCGTGCTCGGCAGCCATCTGGTGATCGAGCCGCGTTTGTCCGAGCGCGCCTTCTACCTCGAATCGCCCAGCGACGGCCGCGCCGTGTTCGCGCTGCCGTGGAAGGGCCGCACCCTGCTCGGCACCACCGAGCATGTCTATCGAGGCGACCCCGACCGCGTGGCGCCACCGCTGTCCGACACCGACTACCTGCTGGGTGTGCTCGCGCATTATTTCCCTACGTTCGAGGCGCAGGTCATCGACCGCTTCGCCGGCCTGCGCGTGCTGCCCGCCGGCGACGGCAGCGCCTTCCGCCGCCCGCGCGAATGCGTGCTGCAACGCGACCCGCAGCACCCTCGCCTGCTCAACCTGTCGGGTGGAAAGCTGACTGGCTATCGCGCCATCGCCGAGCGCGTGGCCGCGACCTTGCGGGTTCCGCTGGGTGCGCGCAAGGCGATTGCCGACACCGCCGAGCTGCGCCTGCCCCGTCTTGACGCAAGCCTTCAATCGTCGCCCAGTGCGTCGAGCAGCACCGACGTCCAGCGCGCGTAGCGTGCGTTCAAGGCCGCGTTATCACGCGGCGTGAATGCATCGACCGGTAGCGACGCCCAGTCGCCAGGCAACCCGGCCAGCAGGAAGGCACTGCCACGCGCACTGGCCTCGCAATCCCCGGGGCGCTGCACGGCAAGACCGGATACATCGGCCAGCAGCTGGCAGAAGCGGCGCGACCGCGACAGTCCACCGCTGACGACCAGGCCTCGCAGCGGCGGGCCGCGATCACGCAGTCGTTCAAGATTGCGCTGCAACAGGAACGCGATGCTCTCGACGATCGCGACACGTTGCAGGCTGGCATCACCGGCACCGATGAAGCGCGACGCGAAGTCCGCCCGCCAGTCGGGCGAACCCAACCCGCCGATGCCGTTGAGAAACAGCGGCGGCTCGCCGGCCTCGGGCCAGTGCGCGTCGAGATCGCTGCTTGCATCGGCGATGCCCTGCTGTTGCGCGAACCAGGCCAGGGCCGAGCCGGCACCGTTGACGGTGCCCTCGACTGCGAACTGCGGCGACGCTCCCCAGTGGATCACGCTGCGCAGCAACCGCGGTGGCGTCTGGGCGATGCCGACGCGATAGACGAACGCACCGGTGCCGAGATTGGCGTAGGCCAGGGCCGGGTCCGGCTCGCCGAAGGCAAACGCCGCCGCCGACTGGTCGCCATTCAACAGGCGCAGCGGCAGGCTCACCGTGCGCAGTCTGAGTTCGCCGTAGTCGGCATCGCTGCGCGCGATCGCGGGTAGCCAGTGGCGCTCGATGCCGAAGCGCTGCAGCAGGTCGTCGGCCCAATCGCCGCGATCGAGATCGAACAGCAGGGTTCGCGAGGCATTCGCCGGATCGACCCGAGCCGGTCGCTCCTGCAGCAGGCCAAAGACGAGGAACGCAGCAAGAGGTCCGATCAGTAGTCGTCCCTGCACGGCCGCATGCTGCACCGCTGGCAGCTGGTCGAGACACCAGCGCAGCTTGCTCAATCCGTAATGGGCGTTCGGATACAACCCGGTGCGCGCGTGCAGGGCTTCGGCATCGAGCGCCTGTGCGGCCAGCCAGTCGGCGGCGCGCACGTCCTGCCAGCTCAGTACCGGCGAGAGTGCCGCGCCGGTCTCGCGATCCCATGCCAGCAGGCTCGAGCGCTGGCAGACCAGGCCGGCCGCCTGCACCTGCTGCCGTTGCCCCGCGTCGAGCTGCGCGATCGCGGCATCGGCCGCCTCGCGCAGCGATTGCATCACCGCATCCGGATCCTGCTCGACCCAGCCCGGCCGCGGCCGCGCATGCGCCACGTCGATACGCGCGTGCGCGACGGCCAGACCGCGGTGGTCGAACACCAGCGCGCGACTGGCGCTGCCGCCCTGGTCCAGTGCCAGCCACAGCGGCGCCCGCCTGTGCATGCGCGGATCAGCCCACGGGTTTGTCGCGACGGGCATTCCACGCCGCCAGCCACGGCGCCATCTCGGCCGCCGGCAGGGGCCGCGCGAAGTGGTAGCCCTGCGCGTACTCACAGCGCAGTCGGCGCAGGTGCGACAGCTCGGCCTCGGTCTCGACACCCTCGGCGATGCTGCGCAAACCCAGCGCCTTGGCCAGGGTCACGATCGCCTCGACGATGGCAAGCGAGGTGCGGTCGCCGTGCATGCCACGGACGAAGCTCTGGTCGATCTTCAGCACGTCGATCGGCAACCGGCGCAGGTAGCTCATCGACGAGTAGCCGGTTCCGAAGTCGTCGACCGACAGCGTGAAGCCACCTTCTTTCAGCTCGCGCAGCGAGCCGATCACGCCCTCAATGTCGCGCATCACCATGCGCTCGGTCAGTTCCAGCTCCAGCCAGCGCGGCTCGACCCCGCTGCGTGCGACCTGCTCGCACAGGTTGCGCACGAAGTTGCGTTGCTCGAACTGCACCGCGGAGATGTTCACCGCCACCGGGAAGCGCGGCAGCCCGGCGTCCTGCCAGGCGTGGATCTGCGCGCAGGCAGTGGCGACGATCCATTCGCCGATCGGCAGGATCAGGCCGGTCTCCTCGGCGAGCGGAATGAAGCGATCCGGCGAAACCATCCCCAACTCGGGCGAGCGCCAGCGGATCAAGGCCTCGCAACCGACCACGATGCCGCCGTCGACGCTGATCTGCGGCTGGTAGTGCAGCTCCAACTCGCCGCGCTCGATGGCATTGCGCAACAGGCTCTCGGTGTTCAATCGCTCCAGCGCACGCTTGTTCAGCTCCGGCAGGAAGAACTGGTAGGTATTGCGTCCGCTTTCCTTGGCCAGGTACATCGCCGCATCGGCGTTCTTGACCAGGGTTTCGACATCGTCGCCATCTTCGGGAAACAGGCTGATACCGATGCTGGCGGACAACTGCAACACCTTGCCGTCGAGGGTATAGGGTTGGGCGATGCGGTTGAGCACGCGCTCGGCCTGGGCGATAGCGGTGTCCTCGTCGATCTCGGCCAGCAGCATGGCGAACTCGTCGCCGCCAAGCCGGCTGACGGTATCGCCTTCGCGCATCGAGGTTTCCAGCCGCTCGGCGACGATCTTGAGCAGGCGGTCGCCGAAGCCATGGCCAAGCGACTCGTTGATGTTCTTGAAGCGGTCGAGGTCGATGAACATCACCGCCAGCCGTGTCTGCGTGCGCCGCGCGTGCGCCAGCGATATGCCGACGCGGTAATTGAACAGCGAGCGGTTCGGCAGCCCGGTGACCACGTCGCGGTGCGCGAGGTACTCGATGCGCGCTTCGGCAGCCTTCTTCTCGGTGATATCCGAGAGGATCAAGATGTAGTTGACCACCTCGTCACCACTGCGCACCGCCGTCAGCGCGGTGAAGGTGGGAAAGGTCTCGCCGTCGCGGCGCCGGGTCCAGGTCTCGCCCTGCCAATAACCTTCCTCGGCAAGGCTGGCGCGCTGCGACTCGCTGAACGCTTCACCCCCATCGAACAGCATGGCCGCCGACTGCCCGATCAGCTGCGGCTCGTCGTAGCCGGTCATCGCCAGGCAGGCCCGGTTGACGGTCAGCAGCCGGCGCTCGGCGTCCGCCACGACGATGGCATCGGCACTGCTCTCGAACACCGTCGCCCATTGCCGCAGCGTGCTCTCGACACGCTTGCGGGCGCTGATGTCGCGCACGATGGCCAGCACTTCGGTCTCGTCGAGTGCAGTGAAACGCAGTTCCAGGTAAAGCGTTTCGGCTGCGCCACCGACCGCGAACTCCAGCGTCTGCACGCCGCGCTCGCGCAGCGCCGCGCGCACCGCGGCCTCGACCGCGGCGTGCTGGTCTTCCGGCAATACCCGACGCAAGCCGGCATGCGGATCGCTGCCGAGCACGGCTTCCCAGGGATTGTTGCTGCCGAGCTGATAGTCCATGCAGCGGCCATCGCGATCCAGACGCAGGATCAGGTCGGGCATCGCCGCCAGCAGTGCGCGGTTGCGACGCTCGCTGAACTTCAGGTCGGTCATCGCGTGGCTGGCACGCAGGATGTAACGGACGCGATGGCCGACCACCGCCCAGTTGATTGGCTTGGTGATGAAGTCGGTGGCGCCGGACTGGTAGGCGCGATTGATTGAATCAGTGTCGTCGAGGCCGGTGACCATCACCACCGGTACGTCGCGGCCGAAGTCGTACTCGCGGATGCGCCGGCAGACACCGAAGCCGTCGCCATCGGGCATCATCACATCGAGCAATACCAGATCGGGGCGCAGCCGCTCGAAAGCAGCCAGGCCCTCGGCGCAATTGCCCGCCTCTTCGACGTCGAAGCCCGCTTGCTGCAGCGTCGCGTGCATCATCAGCCGCAACGCCGTGTCGTCGTCGACCACCAGCATCAACGGGCGTTCGCGCAACGTCATCCGGCGTTCTCGCTGCGCACGGATTTGAGCCGCTCGGCGGCCAGCGCGTGATCGCGCTCGAGCTGGCTCAGCAGTGGCCCGGCACGACTGACGTCGCCAGCCCGGCCCATGCTTTCCAATTGCCGGCTGAGTTCGGACACCTGGGTGGCACCGAGATTGGCACTGATGTTCTTCAAGGCATGGGCGCCTCGAAACACCGCCTCGGCATCGTTGCCGGCGATGGCTTGTCGCAGGTCATCGATCAGCGGCGGCGAATCCTTGAGATAAAGACCGATGATCTTGTCGAGCAGGCTCGGAGCGCCGGGCGGCTGGCAGGCACGGATCGCTGCCAACGCCTGGTCATCAATCACCGCCGCGGACGACTCGCTCGCCGCCAGCAAGGGCGCTGCGGTAACCGGCGCAGGCGCACGGACGTCGGAAGCCGCCACTGTGGCCGCGGCTGGCACCGCCATGGCGCCCGCATGCAATTCCACCGGCAGCCACTGTTCCAGCATCGGTGCGAGCTGACTCGCCTTGAACGGTTTACTCAGATAGTCGTCCATGCCGGCGGCAAGGCACTTCTCGCGATCACCGGTCACGGCGTTGGCGGTCAAGGCGACAATCGGGGTGCGCGCGCGTCCGGTCTGCGCTTCGCGGGCACGGATGCTACGGGTCGCGGTATAGCCGTCCATCACCGGCATCTGGCAGTCCATCAGGATCAGATCGACCGGATGCGTTTCCCACTTCGCCACCGCCTCCTGGCCGTTCTGCGCGACATCGGCGCTGTAGCCGAGGTTGCCGAGCATGGCCAAGGCCACTTCCTGATTCACGTGGTGGTCTTCCGCCAGCAGGATGCGCGCCCGCCGCGGTCCGGCGTTCGCGGCCGGCGGGGCGGCGA
>DASUOA010000382.1:0-4203 GCA_036276895.1 Arenimonas sp.
GACGTCCAGCGAGGCCAGTTTGCCGAACTGCGCCGCCAGCACTTCCGAATACGCCGTTGCCAGCCAGAAGCCACCCATCATCAGGCCAACCACGCGCATCACCGACAGCTGCGTCACTGCTGACAGACCGATCGGCGACAGGCACATTTCGCCGATCTCCAGCACGAAATAGGCGAGCACCAGATACCAGACGCTGGCCATGGTGCCGCCAGCGGCCGACTCGGCGGCCCAGATCAGCGGCAGGAAAGCGAGGCCCGCGAATACCAGGCCGATCGCCATCTTTGCCGGCTTGCTGGGGTTCAAGCCACGACGATCCAGCCACGGCCACAACCAGGCGAAGATCGGCGACAGGATCACGATGAAGAAGGCGCCGAGGAAGGTCAGCGAGCCGGCGGTCTGCGGCACCATCACCACGTCGTGCGTGATGGCGACGGCGAGTCCGATCGCCAGCAGCGCCACCATCAGCTTGGAGATCCCGGTGCGGCCACGGTCGCTGGCGACCAGGGCGGCGATCATCAGGATCGGGCTCAGGCCCAGCGAGAAAATCGCCCACGGCACCGTCGGCACGTAGCCGCCGTTGTCGAAGCCGAACAGATCCTTGGTCAACATGCGGTCGGTGAAGGTCACCCAGGAGCCGTAGGTCTGCTCGTACAGGGCGAAGAAGATCAGCACGCCGAAGATCAGCAGCAGCAGCGCGATCATCTGCTCGCGCTGCGCCTTGGTGCAGTGCTTGACCAGGAACCAGACGAACCAGGCGGCGAAAGCGACGGCGATGATGTGCATGGCGCCGTGGACGGTCCAGGTGCGCTGGATCAGCTGCCAGACCACGGCCACGCCACCGAAGCTGCCGAGATAGATCCACCACTCGCGATTGAGCGGGCCGACTTTTTCGCGCAGCAGCGCCGGATCGTTGGGCTCGGCGTGGCCGTGCAGGTACTTCTGGCCCCACAGGAACATGATCAGGCCGGCCACCATGCCGATGCCGGCGGCGCCGAAGCCGTACTTCCAGCCGTAGGTTTCGCCGAGGAAGGCGCAGACCAGGCTGGCGAACATCGCGCCGACATTGATGCCGGCATAGAACAGCGTGAAGCCGGAATCGCGGCGCGGGTCGTCCTCGCTGTAGAGCTTGCCGACGATGGTCGAGATGTTCGGCTTCAAAAAGCCCACACCCATGATGATCAGCGCCAGCGACAGGTAGAACACCTGCAGCGCCGCGTCGTCGCGAATCACCACGCCGTCGACGATGCGTGCCTGTTCGCCCTCGAAGGCCATGCCGAGGTGGCCGAGCACCAGTAGCACGCCGCCCAGCACCACCGCCTTGCGCATGCCGAGGTAGCGGTCGGCCAACAGGCCGCCGATCACCGGCACCGCGTAGACCAGGCCGCCGTAGGCGCCGAGCAGGTCGTAGCCGGCATCGTCACCGAACAGGTGGTACTTGAGGATGTACAGCAGCAGCAGCGCCTTCATGCCGTAGAAGGAGAAGCGCTCCCACATCTCGGTGAAGAAGCAGACGAACAGTCCCTTGGGATGTCCCAGGAACTCGTCGGTATGGGTCATGGCTTGGCTGGTCACGCAGGCTCCCCGATGGCGTTGCGACAGGCGGGCGAGTATAGCCCGCGTGCTGCGGGGGTCGGGATCGTGACGGTGTGCGCTGCCGCGATGTCGCGGATCAGCTCTCGCGGCTGGCGCGCTCGCGTTCTTCCATGCGCGCCAGCAGGTGTTCCAGCCAGCGCCGCTCCTCGGCATCGAGCGTATCCAGCAGGTTCTGCTGATAGCGCAGGGCCAGCGGCGCCACCTGCGCGTACACCGCCTGGCCCTTGCGGCTCAGGCGCAGTACCGAGCGCCGGCGGTCCTCGGCATGGGTCTCGCGCTCGAGCCGGCCGGCGTCGAGCAGGCTGGCGATGGCGCGGCTGACCGCGACCTTGTCCATCGCCGTGCGTTCGGCCACTTCCCGCGCCGACAGGCCGGGATGGCGCCCCAGCACCGCCAGCACCCGCCATTCGGTGATGCCGAGCTCGAAGCGCTCGGCGTACAGGCGGGCGATGTCCTGGCTGATGCGGTTGGACAGCACCGACAGCCGGTAGGGCAGGAAGTGTTCGAGATCGAGGATGTCGGCGGCCATCAGGAGCGACTTGCGGCGGAATTGGTTTCAGATGAAACTATATCACCTGACCGCGGCCCTGGCCGCCTGCCACCGGAGATCGACATGAGCGCGCAACCCAACCTCGGCATGCAGCCGACCACCTTCGAGAACCCGATGGGCATCAACGGTTTCGAGTTCGTCGAGTTCGCCGCGCCAGCCGATCGTGCCGACTACATGCGCCAGTACCTCGCCAACCTCGGCTTCACCGCCGTGGCCCGGCACAAGTCGCGCGCCATCACCCTGTACCGCCAGGGCGGCATCAACTTCCTGCTCAACGAAACCACGGACTCCTTCGCCAGCGATTTCGCCGGCAAGCACGGCCCCTCGGCCTGCGGTTTCGCCATCCGCTTCAAGAAGCCCACCGCCGAGGTGCTGGCGCATGTGCTCGCCCACGGCGGCGAAGTGATCGACGTCAAGCCCGAGACCGGCGCCATCGCCACCCCGGCCATCAAGGGTATCGGCGACTGCATGCTGTATCTGGTCGACGATGGCCGTGCCGACCTCTATGCCGACTACGTGCCGCTGCCGGGCGTCGAGCAGAACCCCAAGGGTTTTGGCCTGACCTTCATCGACCACCTGACCCACAACCTCTTCATCGGCAACATGCAGAAGTGGTCGGACTACTACGAGAAGCTGTTCAACTTCCGCGAGATCCGCTACTTCGACATCAAGGGCGCCAAGACCGGCCTGCTGTCCAAGGCGATGACCGCGCCGGACGGCGTGGTGCGCATCCCGCTCAACGAGTCCTCCGACGAGAAGAGCCAGATCAACGAATACCTGCGCGAGTACAAGGGCGAGGGCATCCAGCACATCGCTCTGTTCACCGATGACATCTATGCCTCGGTCGAAGCCATGCACAAGGCCGGGGTGAAGTTCCTCGATACGCCCGACACCTACTTCGATGTCATCGATGTGCGCATCCCCGACCACGGCGAGGATGTCGCCCGCCTGCGCCAGAACAGCATCCTGATCGACGCCGACCCCGAGACCAAGCAGCGCAAGCTGCTGCAGATCTTCACCCAGAACGCCTTCGGCCCGATCTTCTTCGAGATCATCCAGCGCAAGGGCAATGAGGGTTTCGGCGAGGGCAACTTCCAGGCGCTGTTCGAGTCGATCGAGCGCGACCAGATGCGTCGCGGCGTGCTGTGAGTCCGGAGCCGACCATGGAACTCACCTACCTCTCGGGCTTTGGCAACGAATTCGCGACCGAGTGCCTGCCTGGCGCGCTGCCGGTCGGGCGCAACTCGCCGCAGCGTTGCGCTTACGGCCTGTATGCCGAGCAGATTTCCGGCACGGCGTTTACCGCGCCGCGCGGGCATAACCGTCGCAGCTGGATGTACCGCATCCGCCCGTCGGCGATGCACGGCCGCTTCGAGGCCTATGCGCAGCCACGCTTGCACAACGTGTTCGGACACGAGCCGGTGTCGCCCGAGCAGCTGCGCTGGAGCCCGCGGCCGATGCCGGCCGCGCCGACCGATTTTATCGACGGCCTGTTCACCATGGCCGGCAACGGCGGCGCCTGGGCGCAGTCCGGCATTGGCATCCATGTCTATGCCGCCAACGCCGACATGGATGGCCGCTACTTCTACAACGCCGATGGCGAGATGCTGATCGTTCCGCAAGCGGGCCGCCTGCGCATCGCCACCGAGCTCGGCACCCTCGAAGTCGAGCCGCAGGAGATCGCGGTGATTCCGCGCGGCATCCGCTTCAGCGTGGCGCTGCCCGATGGAACGGCCAGCGGGTATGTCTGCGAGAACTTCGGCGCGCTGCTCAAGCTCCCCGACCTCGGCCCGATCGGCAGCAATGGCCTCGCCAATCCGCGTGACTTCCTGACGCCGGTGGCGCGCTATGAGGATCGCGAAGGCGACTTCGAACTGATCGCCAAGTTCCAAGGCAATCTGTGGCGCGCCTTCATCGGTCATTCGCCGCTCGACGTGGTGGCTTGGCACGGCAACTACGCGCCCTACAAGTACGATCTGCGCCGCTTCAACACCATCGGCTCGATCAGCTTCGATCACCCCGATCCGTCGATCTTCCTGGTGCTGCATTCGCCCAGCGAC
>DASUOA010000383.1:0-2055 GCA_036276895.1 Arenimonas sp.
GCCTTGCGCTTGCGCTCCTGGGTCGGCTTCTCGTAGAACTCGCGCTTGCGGGTCTCGGCGAGGACGCCGGCCTTCTCGCAAGTGCGCTTGAAGCGACGCAGCGCAAACTCGAACGGCTCGTTTTCGCGGACTTTGACAGACGGCATGGTGACTCCGGATATCGGTGGATTCGGTCCGTCGGGACCGGGGAGCCGCGTATGATACGCAAAGCCCGCCGGCTGGCGCAAGTTTGACCAGCCATTGGCGGAAACAGGGCAGATCATGAAGGTTCTGGGCATCGAAACCAGCTGCGACGAAACCGGGGTGGCGGTGTTTGATACCGCCGCCGGCCTGCGCGCGCACGCCCTGTACAGCCAGATTGCCCTGCACGCCGAGTACGGCGGCGTGGTGCCGGAATTGGCCAGCCGCGACCACGTGCGCAAGCTGCTGCCGCTGATCCGGCAGACCCTGGCCGAGTCAGGGATGACCGTCGCCGACCTCGATGGCGTGGCCTACACCGCCGGCCCAGGGCTGGTCGGCGCACTGCTGGTCGGCGCTGCCGCCGGTCGCGCCCTGGCCTGGGCGCTGGATCTGCCCGCCATCGGCGTCCACCACATGGAAGGCCACCTGCTGGCACCGATGCTGGAAGACCCGCAGCTGCAGCCGCCGTTTGTCGCGCTGCTGGTCTCCGGCGGCCACAGCCAGCTGGTGCATGTCGAGGCGATCGGCCGCTACACCCTGCTTGGCGAAACCTTGGACGACGCCGCCGGCGAAGCCTTCGACAAGACCGCCAAGCTGATGGGCCTGCCGTATCCGGGCGGCCCGGAATTGGCACGCCTTGCCGAAAGCGGCGTTGCCGGTCGCTTCCAGTTCGCGCGGCCGATGACCGATCGCCCTGGCCTCGAGTTCAGTTTTTCCGGGCTGAAGACGCAAGTGCTGCTGGCTTGGCAGAAGTCCGACCAGAGCGCCCAGACCCGCGCCGACATCGCCCGCGGCTTCGAGGATGCGGTGGTCGATACGCTGGCGATCAAATGCGAGCGCGCGCTGGCGGCGAGTGCCTGCGACACGCTCGTCGTCGCCGGCGGCGTCGGTGCCAACCGCCGCCTGCGCGAACGTCTGCAGGCCGCCGCGCAACGCCGCCGCGGCCGCGTCTGCTTTCCGCGACCGGCCTTCTGCACCGACAACGGCGCGATGATCGCCTTCGCTGGCGCGCTACGGCTGGCCGCCGGGCAACACGGCGACACCGCGGTGCGGGTGCAGCCGCGTTGGGATATGGCATCCTTGCCGGCCGTTTGAGCGGACCTGGCGATGGGCGACGTGGAAGTGCTGGATGAGATCGTGATCGAGGGGCTTGGCCTGTCCGCGCTGATCGGCGTCTACGCACACGAGCGGGAGGCCACGCAGCCGCTGCTGCTGGATCTGGCCCTTGCTTTCGACCCGCGCCCTGCGGCGCGCAGCGATGCGCTGGTCGACACCGTCGACTACGCCGAGGTCGTTGCGGCGCTCAGAGCATTCGTGGCAGGGCGTGACGACCAGCTATTGGAAAAGTTGGCAGAAGAGCTGAGTGCGATGCTACTCGCTCGCTTCGGCGCGCGTCGGGTGCGCCTGCACCTGCGCAAGCCGCGGGCAGCGGCGGCCCTGGGTTGTGCCGCGGTCGGTGTGCGCGTGGAACGGCAGCAGCTGTGACCGACTGGTTACTGCTGTTGGGCTCGAATCACGTCGATGACGGGCCGATTGGCGATGCGCTGGAGGCGCTTGCGACTATCGGCGAAGTGGACTGCCTGTGTCGGCGCCACCTGCCGCCGCGTTCCGGGCGCGGCGCATGGTACTTCAATGCACTGGCGACGCTGAGTGGTGATGGCAGCACAAGCGCTGACGCGTTGCGTGCGCGCTTGCGCGACATCGAACAGCGTCTTGGGCGGGATCGGGACGATCCGCAGCGGGTGCACATCGATATCGATATCCTCGCGCTTCGGGATGAAGAATGGGTCGCTGAAGCCCATGCAATGGACAAGGGCGAGCTGGAAGGTTTTCCCGTGGCAATGCTGTTGGCGGAAACCGGACTGAAGATCCGAC
>DASUOA010000384.1:0-4725 GCA_036276895.1 Arenimonas sp.
CGATCGATGTAGCGGATTGCATGGTCATACTGCTCTTCAGCAACGTGCAGCTGCGCGACCTGCTGCATGAGCTGGTAATGCATGTTGTTGTCCAGCCCGTTGGACTCAATGGCGCGCGTCAGGTAGTCAATAGTTTTTGAAACGCTTTCGGTATCCGTCTGCTGCGTAGCGTATCCGGCGATGTAGTAGGCGCGCGATCTCTCATAAGGGCCGGCCCGCTCGTTATTGGCGATGGCTTCGGCAGCCGCAATGGCCTCCGCGTATTTCTCCTTTTCGATCAGCTTGTAGGCCTTGTCCAGTTTGGTACCAAAACGGCTCGACCCTTGCTTCGGCGCTTCCCTGCCGGCCTCGGGAAACAAGATCTCGGGCTTGCTTTGACGAGAGTCGCGGCTACGCTGTGCCTCGGCGGTATCGGCCGGAACGAACGCCAAAGCGCCGCTGCAAAGTAGGGTCGTCAGCAAAGTTTGCAGTTTCATTAGAACTCTCCGGCGGCATGTGAGGGCCGAATTGAGCCAGTAAGCCTAGGCTTAATTTAGTTTCGACTCAAGTTGTTGCAGTGTGCGCCAGCGCTCGGAACAGCCTGCTGATGCTGGCAACGGGGGCAGCTTCGCGGCCACCTGCTTATCCGCCATTCAGCCTGTGGTGTGGAAATGCGCCTTGGCAAAAGCCACCCGCGCCGCCGGGTCCGCACTCAACTCGCCCCGCGCTTTCAGGGCCTCGACCTTGGCCAGACGGTGTTCCAGGCCGTTGCCGTTGGCGATCTGGATCGCCAGGCCAGGGCGGGCGTTGAGTTCGAGGATCATCGGGCCCTTGTCGCGGTCGAGCACGAAGTCGACGCCGACATAGCCGAGTCCCGACAGCTCGTTGCAGCGTGCCGCCATGTCCAACAGGGCATCCCAGTGCGGAATCTGCAGGCCGACGATGCTGTGTTCGGTATCGGGGTGCTCGCGGATGATCTCGGTGCCCCAGACACCGCGCTTGGTCTTGCCAGTCGGAATATCGATGCCGACACCGATCGCACCCTGGTGCAGGTTGGCCTTGCCATCGGACAGGCGGGTCGGCAGCCGGATCATCGCCATCACCGGATAGCCCAGGAAGACGATGATGCGCACGTCCGGCACGCCCTTGTAGCTGACATGCTCGAAGATCGGATCGAACTGCACGCAGTACTCGACCAGCAGGTGGTCAGGCTGGCCGCCGAGCGAGAACAGCCCCGACAGTCCGTTCGACAGGTGGTGCTCGAACTCGTCGCGACCCATCAGGTTGCCGCTGGCGCGACGGTATTTGTCGCCGCGCCGGCCGCTGATCACCAGGATGCCATCGCCACCGGAGCCATGCGCCGGCTTGACCACGAAGCTCTCGCGCGACTTGAGCTTGTTGTGCAACTCGGCGATTTCGTGCTCTTCGCGCACCACGGCGTACAACTCGGGCACCGGAAGCCCGGCTTGCAGCGCGAGCTTCTTGGTCAGCAGCTTGTCATCGACGCGCGGGTAAAACTTGCGCGGGTTGTACAGCAGCACGTAGTCGGCATTGCGTTGACCGATGCCGACCAGGCCGATGCGGCGCAAGCGGCGGGCGATCTCGAAGGGATTCCACAGACCCATGTCAGGCCTTGTCGCCACCGGTGGCAGCGCTGGCAGCCGGCGCCGGTGCAATAGGGTCGGCTTCGCGCGCAAGGGCGCGGAAGCGCAGCAGTTCGCTCAAGCGGTAGCCCGAGTAGCGGCCGAGCAACAGCGCGATCGCGAACAACACCAGCAGCGTTTCCGGGAACACGAACACCAGGTGCTCGAGCGCGGGCCAGCTCATCACCAGATAGGCCAGCGCGGCCACCACCAACGTGCCCACGCCTTCGCGGATCGCCTCGCCGCCGCCACGCTCCTCCCAGACCACTGACATGCGTTCGATGGTCATGGCCAAAATCACCATCGGGAACAGCGCCACCGACAACCCGACCTCGAGCCCGAGTCGGTTCGACAGCACGCTGACGGCCGCCATCAACAGCACCACCAGGATCAGCACCGCCGCCAATCGCGGTACCAGCAGCAGTCGCAGGCGTTCGAGATAGAAGCGCACCAGCAGGCCAGTGCCGACCACCAGCACGAACAGCGCCACACCCGCGACCAGCGCGGTCTCGCGGAAAGCCAGGGCGATCAGCACCGGCATGAAGGTACCAAAGGTCTTGACGCCGATGAGGTTGCGCAGCAACAGCATGATGAAGGCACCGACCGGAACCATCAGCAGGATGCGGTAGGTCTCCTGCGCCTGCAGCGGCAGCGACAGCAACGAATAACGCACCAGGTTGGCGTTCTGCACTTCGAGCCGCTGCTCGGCGATGGCCATCGCATCGGCGAGATTGCGGCTGACGGTGAACTGGATGGCCGCGCGAGGTTGTCCCTCGATCGCGAGCAGCGGCTTGCCGCTGGCGTTCCACAGGAACAGATCGGAGGGCGCGCCTTCGGCCGCGGTGCGCGGATCGAGCAGGGTCCAGCTGATGTCGTTGTGCACGATCAACCAGGACTGCATGCGCCCTTCGCCAGCACGCTCGTTGTCGCCAAGGCGAATGCCGTGCACAACTCGAGCTGGTATTCGCCTGACCGCCAGCAGCTGCGCCATGAAGGCAGTACGCATCTCGTCGTCGTCGCGATGATGGTCGGCAAGCAGCAGTACCTCTTCGCTGGGCCGCCCCTCGTTAATGCGCCGGATCAGCTCACGGGCGAAGGTGACCGTATTCGACGAGCGCTCGCGCACCTGGTCGAGCAGAGTCTGCGCCGCGGTGGCATAGGGCTCTTCCAGCGCGGGCGCCTCGACGATGACCGGATCGTAGTCGAGCGTGCCGTGCGCCTGTTCGTCGGCGCGCACCACGGTCGCGCGGTAGTACAGGTCTTGTTTGCCCACCGCGCGGCGGATCGCCCACTGCACTTCGCGGCTGCCTTCGCCGTGTTCTTCGAGCTTGGCGTAGTTGCGCGCGACGAAACGCTCGTCGAGCACCGTCCAGCCGGGCGTACGTTCCGGCAACTGCAAGGTCACGGTGTTGGGGCCGCGCCGTGGCTGGTATTCGACGTGCGCCTGCACCGTCCAGACCGAAACCTGGCTGTCGGGCAACAAGGGGAACTTTAGGATGGCCGCCTTGTACCAGATCGCCGTCAGTGCGAGCACGACGATGGACACGGCGAGGACATAAAGATGGCGCTTGCTCATTGAGTCCCCGGTTGGGCGGGATCACGGCAAGCCTGACGCCGTCCCGCGCCTGCGAAGTGTAATGCAGGCCCGTGCGGCGCCGATACGGCAGCGAACGGGCGCTCGCAGTCAGACGTCGAGGTTGGCGACGCGCAGTGCATTGTCCTCGATGAACTCGCGACGCGGCTCGACCACATCGCCCATCAAGGTCGAAAAGATCTGGTCGGCGGCAACCGCATCCTCGATCCGCACCTTGAGCAGGCGACGGGTTTCCGGATTGACCGTGGTGTCCCAGAGCTGCTCCGGGTTCATTTCGCCCAGACCCTTGAAGCGCTGGATGGTGCGGCCCTTCTTGGCCTCGTCGAGCAACCAGGCCTGCGCTTCGGCGAATGTCGCCACATTATGGGCCTTTCCGCCACGAGTGACGCTGGCACCCGGCTGCAGCAGACCATGCAACTGCGCGGCAACCTCGGTGATCTGCCGCAATTCGCCGCCGATAAGTTGCGAAACAGCAAGCATCTGCACCGAATCCAGGCCGTGTTGCTGACGATTGATCAGCAGAGCGCCGCCGCTGCCTTCAGCGTTATGCGCCTGCACACTGAGGCGATACCGGGGACGACCCAGGCCGGTGGCATTGAGTCGTGCTTCCAAGGCGCGGCACCAGGCATCGAGGTGCCCGGCATCCGTGAAATCGCTGGCGGCCAGCGGCGCCGCTTCCAGCATGGCCTCAAGCACGGTCGGATCGACACGGTAGGCGAAGCGGCCGATGGTTTCACGGGCAGCCACGTAGTCGAGCAGCAGTTTCTCTAGCGCCGCGCCGGATACCGGCGGTGCCTCCGGGCTGAAACGCAGCTCGGCGCCTTCGATGGCGTTGTTGATCAGATAGGCGTTGAGCGCGCCATCGTCCTTGAGGTACAGCTCGTTCTTGCCCTGCTTGATCTTGTACAGCGGCGGCAGGCCGATATAGACATGGCCGCGCTCGATCAGCTCCGGCATCTGCCGGTAGAAGAAGGTCAGCAGCAGGGTGCGGATGTGCGAGCCATCGACGTCGGCGTCGGTCATCAGGATGATGCGGTGGTAGCGCAGCTTGTCCGGGTTGTACTCGTCCTTGCCGATGCCGCAGCCGAGTGCGGTGATCAGGGTGCCGACCTCGGCGGACGAGAGCATGCGATCGAAGCGAGCGCGCTCGACATTGAGGATCTTGCCCTTGAGCGGCAGGATCGCCTGGGTCTTGCGGTTGCGGCCCTGCTTGGCCGAGCCGCCGGCGGAGTCACCCTCGACGATGAACAGTTCCGACAATGCCGGGTCTTTCTCCTGGCAATCGGCCAGCTTGCCGGGCAGGCCGGCGATATCCAGCGCGCCTTTGCGCCGGGTCAGGTCGCGCGCCTTGCGCGCGGCCTCACGGGCACGCGCGGCATCGACGATCTTGCCGGCGATGGCCTTGGCTTCCAGCGGCCGCTCCTGCAGGAATTCCTCGAGCTTCTGGCCGATTACCGATTCGACTGCCGGACGCACCTCGGAGCTGACCAGCTTTTCCTTGGTCTGCGA
>DASUOA010000385.1:0-6059 GCA_036276895.1 Arenimonas sp.
CACGACATCGACGTTGGTGACATGCGCGGCATCGTGGCCGATCTCGACCCGGGCGCCGAGCTGGCGCAGGCGGCGCGTGGTCGCCGACTCACTCTGGTCAGAGCCGGACACCGTGTAGCCGAGATTGACCAGCACTTCGGCGATTCCGCTCATGCCGGCGCCGCCGATGCCGATGAAGTGCACACGTGGAAAGGCACGGGCGAGATCGCCGCTGTGTTGGAGTCGGCGGCGGATCATGCGTGGTACTCCTTCATGACGCAGTCGGCGACCTGGCGCGCCGCATCCGGCAAGGCGGCGGCGCGCGCCGCCTCGGCCCAGCGCAGCAAGTCGGCGCGATCGGCCAGCAGCGGGCGCAGGCGCTCGGCCAGTCGCTCGGCGAGTTGCGCGTCCTGGCGCAACCAGTCGCCGGCGCCGGCCTGTTTGAGATAGTCGGCGTTGGCCGCCTGGTGGTCGTCGACCGCGCCGGGGAACGGCACCAGCAGCCCGCCGACGCCGGCCGCGCACAACTCGGCTACCGTCGATGCACCGGCACGGCCGATCACCAGATCAGCCCAGCCGTAGGCCTCGGCCATGTCGTCAATGAAGGCCTCGATGCGCGCGTCGACACCGCTGCCGGCATAGGCCTGCTGCGCTTCCACCAGGAGCTTGGCACCGCACTGATGTCGGACTTCGACCGGCAGGCCAAGCATTGCCAGCGCCTTGGGCACGGCGAGATTGAGACCGCGCGCGCCTTGGCTGCCGCCGAGTACCAGCACGCGGATCGGACCGCTGCGTTGCGCGAAGCGTTCGGCCGGTGACGACAGTGCGGCGATCGCGTCACGCACCGGATTGCCGACCACCTGCGCATCGCGCCCCTTGAAGCTGCCAGGGAAGCCACACAACACCTGACGCGCGAGCTGCGCCAGCACGCGATTGGTCAAACCCGGTGCGCGGTTCTGCTCGTGCACCAGCAGCGGCAGGCCCAGCAACCAGGCCGCGAGACCGCCGGGGCCGGCGGCGAATCCGCCGAAGCTCAGCACCACGGCAGGGCGTTCGCGGCGCAGCACGTCGCGCGCCTGCCAGATCGCACGCAGCAGTTTCAGCGGCGCCGCCAACAGCGTAGCCACGCCCTTGCCGCGCAGACCACCGACGCTGATGGTTTCGATCGGGATCTGCTGCGCCGGCACCAGTCGCGTTTCCATGCCGCCAGTCGAACCGAGCCAGACCACCGGGATCGCGCGCTCGCGCAGCGCCTTTGCCACCGCGAGGCCGGGGAAGATGTGGCCGCCGGTACCACCGGCCATGATCAGCACGGGCGCGATGCGCGACATCAGACTGCCCCCAGGGTCGGTTCGATGCGCGCGCGCGAGCCGCGCGGGCCGCGCACCACGGCGGTACTGGCGGCCACCGGCAGCGGCGCTTTGCTGGGCACGAAGTCGGGCGCCGGCGCCGCGGCGGCCGCACGACGCACCAACCCCGTCTCTTCGCCGCGCACGCGCGCCACCTGGCGCTCGGCACGATCGAGCTCGTAGCTCACGCGCAGCAGCAGGCCGAAGGCGACGCAGGTCATCATCACGCTGGAGCCGCCTGAAGAAATCAGTGGCAGGGTCAGGCCCTTGGTCGGCAACAGGCCGAGGTTGACGCCCACCGAGACGAAGGTCTGCAGCCCGATCCACAGGCCGATGCCGAACGCGCTGTAGCCGGCGAAAGGACGGCGCATGTCGATGCAGCGCAAGCCGATCGAGAAAGCGCGCCAGACCACGACGGCGAACAGCGCCAGCACCGCGACGACGCCGATGAAACCGAGCTCCTCGGCGATCACCGCCATGATGAAGTCGGTATGCGCTTCGGGCAGGTAGAACAGCTTCTGCACGCTGCCGCCGAGCCCGACACCGAAGAACTCGCCGCGACCGACCGCGATCAGCGCTTGGGTCAGTTGGAAACCATCCGCGAACGGATCTTCCCAGGGATTCAGGAAGGAAGTCAGACGCCGCACCCGGTAAGGCTCGGCGATCGCCACCAACGCCACCAGCACCAGCCCGCCCGCGGCGAGACCCAGCAATCGCGGCAGGTTGGCACCACCGAGCAGCAACAGGCCACCGGCGATCGACAGCAGCAGCAGGCCAGAACCGAAGTCAGGCTGCGCCAGCAGGATCAGCACGATCAGGCCGGTGGCACCCAGCGGCTTGAGCAAGGCCTTCCAGCTGTGGCCGATCTCGTCGCGGTTGCGCACCAGATAGCTCGACAGCCAGACGATGAACATCAGCTTCACCGCCTCAACCGCCTGGAAGTTCGACACGCCGAGATTCAACCAGCGCCGGGCGCCATTGACCTCCTTGCCGAGCCCGGGCAGGAACACAGCCAACAGCGCCGCGACCGACAGCAACAGGCAGAGCTGGCTATAGCGTTCGACATCCTTGAGTTCGCTGCGCATCAGCACGTAGGCCAGCACGCCACCCACGGCGATGAACAATGCGTGGCGGCCGACGAAGTAAAAGCTGCCAACGCCGAGTCCTTCGGCGATCGCGATCGAGGCTGACGCCACCATCACGATGCCGATGCAGGCCAACGCCAGCGCCGCACCCAGCAGCAGGCGATCGAAGCGGCCTTCGATGGCGTCGAGCCGGGCGGCCTGGCGGATGCGATCGGCGGCGTCCATCAGCGCACCTTCAAGGTTGCGAGGCCGACCAGCACCAGTACCACCGAGATGATCCAGAAGCGCACGATGACGCGCGGCTCCGGCCAGCCCTTGAGCTCGAAGTGGTGATGGATCGGCGCCATCCGGAACACCCGGCGACCGGTGAGCTTGAAGCTCGCCACCTGGATCATCACCGACAGCGTCTCGATCACGAAGATGCCGCCCATGACCACCAGCACCGCTTCCTGGCGCACGATCACCGCCATGGTGCCGAGCACCGCGCCCAGCGCCAGCGCACCGATGTCGCCCATGAACACCATCGCCGGATAGGTGTTGAACCACAGGAAGCCCAGACCCGCACCGGCGATCGCGGCGCAGACGATGGCGATCTCGCCGGCTCCGGGCACCGCCGGGATCTGCAGGTACTGCGCGAACTGCGCATGACCGGATGCATAGGCGAAGACGCCGAGCGCGCCAGCCACCAGCACCGTCGGCATGATCGCCAAACCATCGAGGCCATCGGTGAGATTCACCGCGTTAGAGAAACCGACGATCCAGAAGTAGGCCAATGTGACGAAGGCGAAACCGCCGAGCGGCAATGCGAAGTCCTTGAGCAAGGGCAGATACAGCGTAGTCGCCGACGGTGCATCGGCGGTGACGAACAGCACAACCGCCGCGGCAGCGCCGAACAGCGATTGCAATGCGTACTTGTGCCGCGACTTCAGGCCGTTCGGGTCGCGGCGCACGATCTTGATCCAGTCATCGAGCCAGCCAATCGCGCCGAACGCGACCAGCACCGACAGCAGTACCCAGACGTAACGATTGCGCAGGTCGGCCCAAAGCAGGGTTCCGAGCATCACCGTCATCAGGATCAGCAGCCCACCCATGGTCGGCGTGCCGGCCTTGGAGAAATGCGATTGCGGCCCGTCCTGGCGGATCGGCTGGCCGCCCTTGAGTTTGGCAAGACGGGCGATGATCTTCGGCCCCAACCACAACGACAGCGCCAGCGCGGTCAATGCCGCGAGAATGGCGCGAAAGGTGATGAAACCGAACAGCGCCGGGAACATCCCCAGTTCGCGTAGCCAGCGTGCCAGTTCAAGCAGCATCGCCGCCCTCCTCCATTGCCTGCGCCGCCAGCACGGCGGCGACGATGCGTTCCATCGCGCTCGAGCGCGAACCCTTGACCAGGCAGCGCAGGTCATCGCCGGCCTCGGCCAGTGCCGGCAGCAGTTCGGCCAGCAGTGCGTCGTGATCGCTGTAGTGCTTGGCCGCGTCGCCGAAGGCCTTGGCGGTCTCGACGCTCAGGGCGCCGAGCACGAACAGCCGCGCGATGCCGGACGTCTTGGCCAGCGCGCCGATCTGCGAATGCAGGATGCGCTCGTCGCGGCCCAGCTCCTTCATGTCGCCCAGCACCAGCCAGGCCTGGCCGCCCTGGGTGCGCAGCGCCTCGCCCAAGCTGGCGATGGCGGCGGCGACTGAACCCGGATTGGCGTTGTAGCTGTCGTCGATCAGCAGCGCGCCACTTTGCAGCCGATGCGGAATCTGCCGGCCCGGCACCGGCTCGGCGGCGTTTAGCCCGGCGACGATGTCGTCGAAGCCGGCACCGGCGCCCAATGCCAGAGCGGCGGCGGCCAGTGCATTCATCACGTTGTGGCGACCCGGCAGCGGCAACGCGACTTCGGCCTGCCCGGCCGGGCAGTGCAGCACGAAGCGCATGCCCTCGCCTTCGCTGCGGATCTGGCTGGCGCGCACGTCGGCCGGATGCTCGATGCCGAAACGCAGCACGCGGCGGGTGGCGATGCGCTGCAGGAAGTACGGCGCGAAGGCGTCGTCGGCATTGACCACGGCAACGCCGTCATCGGGCAGCGCCTCGTAGATCGCGCCCTTGGTCTCGGCGATACCGAGCAGGTTGCCCATGCGCTCGACATGCGCCGGCATGATGTTGTTGACCAGTGCCACCTGGGGCGGCGCGATCGCGGTCAGGTAGGCGATGTCGCCGTGCTTGCCGGCGCCCATCTCGTAGATCGCGAACTGCGCATCCTCCGGCGCGTCGATCACGGCGAGCGGCAGGCCGATCTCGTTGTTGCGATTGCCGGGATTGACCGTGGTGCGGCCGGCGCGGCGCAGGATTCCGTGCAGCAGGGTCTTCACCGTGGTCTTGCCATTGCTGCCGGTCAGCGCCACCACCACCGCCGGGCGGCCGTGCTGCAGGTTGGCGGCGATCTCGCCGAGGGCCTCCTGCGTGTCGGCGCACTGGACCTGCGGCAGGTCGGTATCGACCGGGCGCGTCACCAGCAGCGCCGCGGCGCCCGCGGCCGTCGCCGCTTCGGCCAGGTCGTGGCCGTCGACGCGCTCGCCGCGCAACGCGACAAACAATCCACCCCTGGCCAGCGTGCGGGTGTCGGTGCCAATGCCGGTGATCTCGACGTCGTCGCCAAGCAGGCGACCCTCGCACCACAGGGCGATCTGCGACAGCATCAGCGGGCGCATGCGCGAGCCTCCAATGCCGAGCTCGCCACGGCGAGATCATCGAAAGGCAGTCGGCGCCCGGCGATTTCCTGGTAGGGCTCGTGGCCCTTGCCGGCGATGAGCACCACGTCGCCGGCGGCGGCTTCGCTCACCGCCATCGCAATGGCACGGGCACGATCACGTTCGATGCGAACCTGCTGCGGCCGTGCGAATCCGCCCATGATCTCGGCGACGATCGCATCGCCATCTTCGCCACGCGGATTGTCATCGGTGACGATGCAGGCATCGGCGCCCTGCTCGGCGATCGAGGCCATCTGCGGACGCTTGCCACGATCGCGCTCGCCGCCGCAGCCGAACACACAGCACAACCGCCCCGACGTATGCGCGCGCAGGCTGTCCAACGTCTGCGCCAGCGCATCGGGCGTGTGCGCGTAATCGATTACCAGCAGCGGCTGCCCGGGGCCGCCACCGACGCGATTCATACGCCCAGCCACAGGGGAAAGTTGCGGCAGCAGCGCAGCGATCTCCGCCAACGGCAGGTCCAGCGCAAGCAGGCTGCCAGCGACCGCGAGCAGATTGTCGACGTTGAAGCGGCCGAGCAGCTTCGAGGTGATCGCATGGCGTTCGCCGTCACGCACCAGAGAGAAGGCGATACCCGCCGGCGTCAGTGCGACGTCCTCGGCGCGCAGCACGGCACCGACAGCCCCGTGCGAACTCACGCCGATGCGCGTCACCGACGCATCGACGTGCGCCAGCATCACGGTGGCATGCACGTCATCGAGATTGGCGACCACGGCGTGCAAACCCGGCCAGGCGAACAGCCTGGCCTTGGCTGCACCGTAGCTGGCCATATCGCCGTGATAGTCGAGGTGGTCGCGGCTGAGATTGGTGAACACCGCGACGCGGAACGCGACGGCATCGACGCGCCCCTGGTCGAGTGCATGCGAGGACACTTCCATCGCGACCGCCTCGG
>DASUOA010000386.1:0-4854 GCA_036276895.1 Arenimonas sp.
GCCTCGGTGTAACGCATCGCCGCGAAGCTCTTGGGGTCGTCGGTGGAGCCGAAGTTGCCCTGGCCTTCGATCAGCGGGTAGCGGTAGGAGAAGGGCTGCGCCATCAGCACCATCGCCTCGTAGCAGGCCGAGTCGCCGTGCGGATGGAACTTGCCGATCACGTCACCCACGGTGCGCGCCGACTTCTTGGGCTTGGCCGCCGCTGACAGCCCGAGCTCGCTCATGGCGTAGACGATGCGTCGCTGTACCGGCTTGAGCCCGTCACCGATGAAGGGCAGGGCACGGTCCAGCACCACGTACATCGAGTAGTCGAGATAGGCGCGCTCGGCGTACTCGCGCAGCGGGATCTGCTCGAAACCATGGAAGGCGGGGCGGGCGGGTTCGGTCATCGGGCTTCAAGAACGGGCGGAAAGTCACGGATTCTACTGCAGTCCTCTTGCGGGCCGGCCCGCCCCGAGTCCATCCTGTGGGGAATCATCCCCGCGGGATGGCGAGGGCCGGAAACGGCCGGGGGGCAGGGCAGGTGCTGAGCAGGCTCTACCGCAAGCGCATCCTGGTCATCGACGACCAGGACACTATGCGCACCCAGCTCCGGCAGTCGATGACCGACGCCGGCTGCGAGCGCTTGCTGATCGTCGCCAACATCCAGCTTGCGCTCGATGCGATCGCCGCCGAGAAGTTCGACATCATCCTCTGCGACTACTACCTGGGCGAGAACACCAACGGGCAGCAGTTCCTCGAGTACATCCGCACCCGCGACCTGATCAGCCGCAACACGCTGTTCATCATGATCACCGCCGAGCAGGCCTACCAGAAGGTGATGCTGGTCGCCGAGTGCACGCCCGACGACTACCTGCTCAAGCCTTTCACGCCGGCGCAGCTCAATGGCCGCCTTGACCGATTGATCGAGCGCCAAGAGGAACTCGCGGGCGTCAACCGCGCGACCGATCTCAAGCGCTGGGATCTGGTGATCTCCGAGTGCGAGCGCTTGCTGACGGCGCGCACCAAGTACGCCTTCGATGCCTTGAAGATCAAGGGCACCGCCTTGCTCAAGGCCGGCCGCGCCGCGGATGCCCGGCAGCATTACGAGGCGGTGGTGCAGCAGCGGCCACTGGCATGGGCCAAGCTCGGCGTGGCCCGCGCATTGGAAGCGGAGGGCGACGTCGACGGCGCCTGCAACATGTTGCGCGAGACCATCGCCGAGTCGCCGATGGTGCTGCAGGCCTATGATCTGCTCGCCAAGCTGCTGGCCGACAATGGCAAGCGCGACGAGGCGATGGAGGTGTT
This sequence comes from Arenimonas sp., assembly GCA_036276895.1. Taxonomy (GTDB): domain Bacteria; phylum Pseudomonadota; class Gammaproteobacteria; order Xanthomonadales; family Xanthomonadaceae; genus Arenimonas. The sequence goes on from DASUOA010000386.1 coordinate 1,288, forward strand.
GCAGAAGGCCGGTGAAATCTCGCCCGGAACCATGGGCCGACTGCGCACGCTGACGACGCTGGCGGTGGGCCTGGGTCGCAACGACGTTGCCGAGCAGGTGATGAGCAAGGCGCTTGAGGTCAACAAGTATTCGCCGGTACGCGATGTCGGTGATTACGCGATGCTGTCCAAGGCGCTGGTCAACCAGGACAAGAGCGAGGCGGCGCTGGGCGTGGTCAAGCAGGCGCGCAAGAGCTTCACCGATCCCACCAGCGATGTGGTGCTCGCCGCCACGGAATGCGTCGCCTACCAGCGTGCCGGTGACAGCGCCAAGGCAGCCGAGGCACTGGCCAAGGCGACTTCGGGCGATCTGGCCGGCATCTCGTCGGATGTGGCGATGGCGGTCGCCGATGCCTGTCTGGCTGTCGGGCGCAAGGACCAGGCGCACAGCCTGATCAAGCAGGCGATCCAGAACAACCCGGATGACGCCAACTTGATGCAAAAGGTGCAGGCGGTGCTCGGCGGCGACGGCAAGGACGACCAGGCGGCGGCGATCATCGCCTCCAGCCGTCGCGAGATCATCCAGCTCAACAACGAAGGCGTGCGCAAGGCTGAGGCCGGCCAGCTCGACGAGGCCGTGGCGCTGCTGTCCGCCGCTGCCGACCGGCTGCCGAACAACCTGCAGATCGTCGGAAATGCGGCGCTGGCGCTGGCGCAGCACATGGTGCGCAACGGCGCCGATTCCGCGCGGCTGCAGAATTGCCTGCGCTACCGACACTCGCTGGCCGGGCAGGCGCCCGGGCACCCCAAGCTCGAGCAGATCGATGCGCTGCTGCAGCGATTGAAGCGATGAGCCCCCAACGCGGAGGGTAAGGTGATGAGCATGGACTTTCCGCTGCTGTCCTCGACCATCCTGCATGAGGTCAAGAACCGCCTGGCCGAACTGCAGTTGCGGCTCGCGGCACGCAGTGATGCCAGCACCGAGCAGGCACTGGTCGCGGGCTGCGCGCAGCGTCTGACCGACTTGCTGTTGGCGCAGCGCGATGCCTCCGGCCTGCTGCAGGCCAATGTCGACGCGCAGTCGCCGTCCGACCTGCTGCAGGAGCTGGCCGCCGAGTACGCCGAGCTGTTTCCCACCCGCGACATTGGCGTGCGACTCGACGAAGCACCGGCGACGGCTTTCTACGATCCTTTCCTGGTGCGACTGGCGCTCGGCGATGCAGTGCACAACGCCTGTCGACACGCGCACGAGCGGGTGCGGCTTGCGGTGCGAGGCAGCGACGAGGGCACGGTATTCGAGATCAGCGACGATGGGCCCGGCTATCCGTCTGATCTGTTGCAGCGCGGAACCGCGGCGCCGGCCGATCCAGGACGCACCGGCACCGGACTGGGTCTTTATCTCGCCGGACGCATTGCCGCACTGCATCGGTTGGATGTGCGCACGGGCAGGGTCGAGCTCGGCAATGCCGAGGCCGGCGGCGGGATATTCCGATTGATCCTGCCCTGAGCTCGCTGTCGCAACGCTGCATGGCGACGCCGCCGCGCGATCGGCATGACCATCGCTGCTATTCTCCGCGGTTTGCGATGCAGCCAACGTGAGCCCAGCCACCCACTCGCCCAACAAGCCACGACTCGCCTGGATCCTCGGCGCGCTGGCGATGTTCGGGCCGTTCTCGATCGACACCGTGTTCCCGGCCTTTCCGCAGATGGCCGCCGAGCTCGGTGTGGGGAAGGTCGCGCTGCAGCAGACGATCAGCATGTATCTCGCCGGTTACGCGGCGATGTCGCTGTTTCATGGGCCGATCTCGGATGCCATCGGGCGGCGCTACGTCATGCTCGCCGGCATCGTCATCTTCACGCTTGCGTCGATTGGCGCCGCATTGGCACCGGATATGACCAGCCTGCTCGCCTATCGCTTCGTGCAGGGACTGTCAGCCGGCGTTGGCCTGATCGTCGGACGCGCGGTGGTGCGCGATTGCCTCGATGGCGACGACGCGCAACGGCTGATGAGCAAGATCTCGATGATCTTCGGGGTGGCGCCGGCGATCGCGCCGGTGATCGGCGGCTGGCTGCTGGGCTGGACCGATTGGCGCGGCATTTTCTGGTTCCTGGCGCTGTTCGGTTTTGTGTTGTTCTTCATCACCCTCTTTGGCCTGCCAGAGAGCCATCCGCGAGAGCGGCGCCTGTCGCTGCATCCGGTTTCGCTGATCAAGAGTTACGCCGGCATCATCAGCAACCGCCGCTTCCGCTTACTGGTGCTGGCGGGGGCGTTCAACTTCGGTGCCTTGTTCCTGTACATCGCGTCGGCGCCGGCGTTCGTGATCGATCTGCTGGGCCTGGGTGAGCGCGACTTCGTCTGGTTCTTCGCGCCGACGATTGCCGGCATGATGCTCGGCGCCTTCGTCAGCGGCCGCGCCGCCGGCCGTCTCAGCGGCCCACATCTGGTCGAGCGTGGCTTCGCCTGCTGCGGCTTGGCGGCGTTGTTCAATATCGCCTACAACCTCGGCACCACGACGCCGAGCCTGCCCTGGGCGGTGTTGCCCACCGCGCTGTGCGCCTTCGGTATCGCACTGGTCTTCCCGATCGTCACCCTGGCCATTCTCGACATGTACCCGCATCAGCGTGGTGCGGCGTCTTCGATGCAGGCTTTCATCGGCCTGATCTCCAACGCGCTGCTCGCGGGCCTGCTGTCCCCGATGGTCAGCGGCAGCGGGATCAGCCTGGCCATCGGCTCAGCGATGTTCACCATCGTCGCTTTCGCCTTGTGGCGCTGGTACGTGGTGCACGATGCGCGGGCACCGCGCCCGGCGAGTGATCAGCCCGAGCGATAGGCTGCGCGCAGCAGCTCGTGGAAATGGTGCAGCGCGTTCTCGCGCAGTGGATTGAGCCGGCCGGCGGCATACGAGCCCGAGTCCAGCCCGCGCTGGACGTGCTCGCAGATCATGATGTCCTCATCCTGCACCTCGTGTGCGAAGCGGTGGTCGGCTTCGCGCCGCGCTTCGGCTTCCGGGCTGTCGTCGTCGCTGTAGTAGTAGTCGAACACCACCCGGCAGCGGTCGCGGCCGAGCGGCAGCACGCGGTTGGTCTGCAGCCGGCCGGGCAGCAGGTTGAGCGTCGTGTTGGGGTAGATGAAGTAGTAGACCGCTTCGCCCTGGCCGTACAGCGCGTCGTCGCTGTCGAGCGGGCTGTGCTGCCAGGAGAACCAGTCGGCGCATTCGCTGTGGTACTGGCGGTAGTCGAGCAGCTTGTTGAGTGCCGGATGGATGAAGGGGACGTGGTAGCCCTCGAGGTAGTTGTCGCAGTAGACCTTCCAGTTGCAGGCGATGTCGTAGTGGTGGCGACGGTGGAAGACGTAGTCGCCGGGCCGGTGGCCGCGCAGCGCTTCGTCGAAGCCGCGGCTGAAGTCGGCGAAGTCCGGCGCACCTTCGCCGCCGACGAACAGCAAGCCGTTCCAGATGGCGACGCGCAGTTCCGGAAGCCGCACGGTGGCTACATCGAAATCCGCGGTGTCCTTCATTTCCGGCGCGCTGCGCAGCACGCCATCGAGCGTGTAAGTCCAGCCGTGGTATTTGCAGCGCAGCGCCTTGG
>DASUOA010000387.1:0-2668 GCA_036276895.1 Arenimonas sp.
GAGAAACACGCGGGCACGCGGCTGCCACGGAAAGCGCGAATTCCACAACAGGAAGCCCGCCACCGCCGCGGAAATGGTCAGCAGCCGCTGCACCGCCAACAGGTCGCCGGAGTACAGCGCGAACGCTGCAAACAGCAATAACGAGACGATGGCTTGGCCGCCTGCAAGGCCATCGACGCCATCGGCCATGTTCAGCGCGTTGATCACGCCGACCACGACAAAAATCGTGAATGGCAGCGCCAACAGGCCCAGGGTGTCGATACCGAACACGTCGTGCAGGTTCTGCACCTGCAGCCCGGCCCACTTCGCCATCAAAACCGCCACGCCGACCTGCACCAGCAGGCGCAGGCGCCAGCTGATGTCGCGCAGGTCGTCCCAGGCACCCACCGCGACCAGCAGACCGATGCAGGTGAAGAACACCGGCAGGCGCAGCTTGGGCAGCGGATCGAAAAGCAGGCCAACGGCGACGACGGCAATCAGGATGCACAGGCCGCCGGTGACCGGCGTCGCCACGTCGTGCAGCTTGCGCCCACCCGGCCGGTCTACCAGGCCGAAGCGACGCGCCAGAGGCAGACTCAACGGAATCAGAACGGCGCAGAGCACAAAGGCGGTCAACGCGCGCCAACCCATGCTGGGCGTCAACTGGTCTAGCAGGTCGACGATGTCGATCAAGCGGAAAACTCCCCGAACTCCGTGCGCAGCCTAGCCCCTACTCCCTCACGTGACTAGGGCAACGGCCTTCATCCGCCGGATCGGCCATAGGCATCGTCGAAACGCACGATGTCGTCTTCACCCAGATAACTGCCGGACTGCACTTCGATCAGCTCCAGCGGCAATTTTCCGGGATTCTCCAGCCGGTGCCGGCTGCCGAGCGGAATGTAGGTGCTTTGGTTTTCAGTGAGCATGAACACCTTGTCATCGCAGGTGATGCGCGCGGTGCCGCGCACCACCACCCAGTGCTCGGCGCGGTGATGGTGCATCTGCAGGCTGAGCGCGGCACCGGGCGTGACCTCGATGCGCTTGACCTGGAAACGCTCACCGCTATCGATGCCGTCGTAGCTGCCCCAGGGGCGGTAGACCTTGCGGTGCACGCTGGCCTGGGGCCGGTTCTGCGCCTTCAACTCGGCAACCAGCTCCTTGACCTCCTGCACCCGCTCGCGACGCGCGACCAGCAGCGCATCGTCGGTGTCGACCACGATCAGATCCTCGACGCCGAGCAAAGTCAGCAATCGCCGCCCGCCCCAGGCCAAGGTGTTGCGGCAGCCGCGCGCGATCACGTCGCCATGATGGGCATTGCCGTCGGCATCCTGCTCGGCGATTTCCCAGATCGCCGACCACGCGCCGATGTCACTCCAGCCGACATCGATCGGCAGCACCGCGGCGCGATCGGTCTTCTCCATCACCGCATAGTCGATCGAATCCGACGGGCAGGCGGTAAACGCCTCGCGATCGAGGCGCAAAAAGTCGGCGTCGCGTCGGGCGGCAGCCAGCGCCGCCTGCACCTGGGCGAGGATCGCCGGCGCGTGGCGGCCGAGCTCCTCCAGATAGCGCTTCGCACGGAACAGGAACATGCCCGAGTTCCACGCGTAATCGCCGCTGGCAAGGAAACCCTGCGCCGTCGCCAGATCCGGCTTCTCGACGAAACGCTCGACCGCGCGCACCCCCTGCCCCGCGGCTGCCTTGATGTAGCCGTAGCCGGTCTCCGGCGCCGTCGGGACGATGCCGAAGGTGACCAGCTGCCCCGATTCGGCTGCCGGCAACGCTGATTGCACCGCACGGCGGAATCCTGCGGCGTCGCGGATCAGATGATCGGACGGCAGCACCAGCAGCAGCGGATCGCGGCCATCGCTCACCGCTTGCAATGCAGCGGCGGCGATCGCTGGCGCGGTATTGCGACCGACCGGCTCCAGGATCAGCGCCGCCGCACTGGCGCCGACCTGGCGCAACTGTTCGGCGACCATGAAGCGGTGCTCTTCATTGGCGACCACGATCGGCGCAGCGAGTCCTGGCAAGCCTTCGAGCCGCTGCCAGGTGCCCTGCAGCAACGAATGCTCGCCCAGCAAAGGCTGGAACTGCTTGGGATGGGTCTCGCGCGACAGCGGCCACAGCCGGGTGCCGGAACCACCGGAGAGCAGGACGGGAACGAGATCGGACATGGTGGGCACTTACCGGGCAATACCAGCTGGCATCATGCCATGCGGACGCTGCAAGCCTTCGGTCATACTTCCGGCTGGTTTCCCACCCGCCATCGCATGACAGCCGCCTTCCGCGCCACCCAGCGCCTCGCCTGGACCCGCACCGCCCTCGCCGACCCGGAACTCGAACTGCAGCGCGCGTCGGCCGATGCCAGCTTCCGCAGCTACTGGCGCACCCGCTCCGGCGGCGAGAGCTGGATCGTCATGGATGCACCGCCCGAACACGAGGACATCGCGCCGTGGCTGGACATCGCCCGCCGCCTGTTCGCCGCTGGCCTGCACGCGCCGGAAGTGCGCAGCGCCGATCTCGAGCACGGTTTCGTGCTGATGAGTGATCTCGGCGACGCGTTGTACCTGCCCGCACTGGACACGGCTCACGTCGACGTCCTGTACAGCGATGCGATGGATGCGCTGCTGCGCATGCAAGCCGGTATCGATGCCAGTGACCTGCCCGCCTACGACGAGGCGCGCCT
>DASUOA010000388.1:0-3704 GCA_036276895.1 Arenimonas sp.
GTTGAAGCTGCGCCCGGCGATTTCGAAGGCGCGTTGCTGCGTCGCCAGCATGCGCTGCGACAGGTCGGCCGATTGCCGCTTGAGTTCGTCGGCATCGATCAGCACACCGGTGTACTCGATGCGTTCGAGCACCGGCACCAAGGGCATCTCGATCTCGCGGTAAACCTTCTGCAACGACGGCTCGCTGGCAAGCTTCGCCGACAGCACGCGATGCAGGCGCAGGGTGATGTCGGCGTCTTCCGCCGCGTATTCGACCGCCTTGTCGAGCGCAACTTCGGCAAATGAAATCTGCTTGGCGCCCTTGCCGGCGACATCCTCGTACTTGATCGTGGCGTAGCCGAGCAGGCGCTGCGCCAGCGAATCCATATCGTGGCGCAGCAAGCCGGCCTGCCACACGAACGATGCCAGCATGGTGTCGTCGCTGTAGCCCTGCACGGTGATGCCATGCCGGCGCAGCACATGCAGGTCGTACTTGCCGTGCTGACCGAGCTTGCGTTTGCGAGGATCGGTGAAGATCGGACGCAAGGCATCGAGCACCTCGTCGCGCGAGAGCTGCAGCGGCGTGGTGTCGCCGTCGGCGGCGGCCAGCAACGAGCCTTCGTTGCCGGTGCGCGCACCGCGATGGCCGACCGGGATGTAGCAGGCGCGGCCGGGCTCGACGGCGAAACTCAGCCCGACCAGATTGGCACGCATCGCATCGAGCGCATCGGTCTCGGTATCGAAGGCGATCAGTTCGGCCGCGTGCAGGCGCGCGACCCAGGCGGCCAACTGCTCGCGGGTGGTGACGCATTCGTACTCGCCCTTGGCCGCCAGCGCGGGGTCGGGGGCGGCCTCGTCGCGTGCGGGCGTCGCCGCCGGCGCACTGGAGCGTGCCACGCCGCCAGCGGCCGCACCGCCATCGAGCTCACGCAAGGCCTGGTTGAAGCCCAAGCGCGAATACAACTCGCGCAAGGCTTCGACATCGCGCGGCTTGAGTTTGAGATCCGTCGCAGCCACCGGCAATTCGACATCGGTCTTGATCGTCACCAGCTGCTCGTTGAGCGGCAGCCGATCGAGTGCCGCGCGCAGGTTCTCGCCGATCTTGCCGCCGATCTTGTCGGCATTGCTCATCACCGCCGCCAGCGTGCCGTACTCGGCGAGCCACTTCGCCGCCGTCTTCGGACCGCACTTGTCGACGCCGGGAATGTTGTCGACGGCGTCACCCATCAGCGCCAGCAGATCGATCACCTGATCGGGGCGCACGCCGAACTTCTCGGCCACGCCCGCTTCATCCATGACGGTGTTGCTCATGGTGTTGGTCAGGGTGATGCCCGGCCGCACCAGCTGCGCGAAATCCTTGTCGCTAGTGGAAATGGTGACCGGAATCCCGCGCGCATGCGCCTGCAGCGCCAGCGTGCCGATTACGTCATCGGCCTCGACGCCGGATTCGCGCAGCAGCGGAAAGCCCAGCGCCTGCACGATCGCCAGCATCGGCTCGATCTGCGCACGCAGGTCGTCCGGCATCGGCGGCCGCTGCGCCTTGTACTGCGGATAGAGCGCGTCGCGGAACGTCGGCCCCGGCGCATCGACCACGAAGGCAGCGTAGTCGGGGTTCTCCTTCAAGGTTGCGCGCAGCATGTTGACGATGCCGTGCAGGGCGCCGGTCGGCGTGCCATCGGGCGCGGTCAGCGGTGGCAGCGCGTGGAAGGCGCGGTAGAGATAGGAGGAACCGTCGATCAGGACCAGGCGGGACATGCGCGGACTCGCGGGAAGCGGGCGTCCATTCTAGGCCGTCCCCGCGCCATGCTTGAGCCGGGCCCATGCCGATGCCATCCTGCGCCACTTTGCCGAGCCCGAGCCTGCCGATGTCCGCCGCCGCCCCACCGTCCGCCGTGTCGCGCCTCGCTGCGTTTATCGATCGCGTCAACGTCAGTGCCGGGCAGCTCGCGGCGCTGCTGCTGATCGCGCTGGTGGCACTGGTGTTCGCGCAGGTGCTGGCGCGCTATGTGTTCGATGCCGGTTCGGTGGCCTTGCAGGAGCTGTCGCAGTGGCTGCATGCCAGCGCTTTCCTGCTCGGGCTGGGTTATGCCTTGCGGCATGACGCGCATGTGCGCGTCGATGTGTTCGCGCAGCGTTGTTCAGCGCGGACGCGTGCCGTGATCGAACTCATGGGCGCCGTGTTGCTGCTGCTGCCGCTGTGCGTGTTCATCATCGCGATGAGCTGGGATTACGTGGCGACCAGTTGGGCGATCGGTGAAGGGTCGCGCGACCCCGGCGGCCTGCCGGCGTGGTATCTGCTGAAGTCCTTGCTGCCGGTATCGGCGTTGCTGCTCGGCTTGCAAGGTGTCGCGATGGCATTGCGCGCGGTGATCGCGCTGCGTGGGGACGCGGCATGAATGCGCTGCTGCTGATCCTGCTGTTGCTCGGCCTGTTTGCCGGGCTGGCCAGCGGCTTTCCGGTTGCCTTCGTACTCGGTGGCGTAGCCTTGTTGATGGCGGGAGTGGGAATGCTGCTCGGCGTGTTCGACGCGAGCTTTCTCGAAGCGTTTCCGAATCGCCTGTTCGGCACCATGACCAACGAAACGCTGCTGGCGGTGCCGCTGTTCGTGTTCATGGGGGTGATGCTCGAGCGCGCGAAGATCGCCGAGTCGCTGCTCGAAGCGCTCGCCGGCCTGTTCGGCCAGCGTCGCGGCGGCCTGGTGATCGCAGTGATCCTGGTCGGTGCGCTGCTCGCCGCCTCGACCGGCATCGTCGGCGCCACCGTGGTGACCATGGGCCTGATCGCGCTGCCGACCATGCTGCGCAACGGCTATTGCCCACGGCTTGCCAGTGGCGCGATCTGCGCCTCGGGCACCCTGGGGCAGATCATTCCGCCGTCGATCGTGCTGGTACTGCTGGCCGACCAGCTCGGCGGCGCCTACCAGCAGGCGCAGCTCAAGCTCGGCAACTACGCACCGAAGGCGGTGTCGGTCGGCGATCTGTTCGCCGGCGCCTTGCTGCCCGGACTCGGACTGGTCGTGTTGTATCTGATCTACGTCGCGTGGGTTGCCTGGCGCCAGCCCGAGCGCGCACCGGCGTTGACCGCATCGGCCTCGCGCACGCTGCCGCAGCTGCTGCGCGCGATGCTGCCGCCCCTGCTGCTGATCGTGCTGGTGCTGGGCTCGATCCTCGGCGGCGTCGCCACGCCGACCGAAGCCGCCGCCGTGGGCGCGCTTGGTGCCGCGGTGTTCGCGCTGTTGCACCGTGAGCTGTCGTGGTCGCGCCTGCGCGAAGTGGCCGAGCATTCGGTGCAGGTGACGGCGATGGTGTTCGCCATCTTGATCGGCGCCAATCTGTTTTCGCTGGTGTTCCGCGGTTACGGCGGCGACGAGCTGGTGCACGCGGCGCTGTCGCAGTTGCCCGGCGGGGTCTGGGGCGCGCTGCTCGCCACCATGCTGCTGATGTTCCTACTCGGCTTCGTGCTCGACTTCATCGAGATCGTGTTCGTGGTGGTGCCGATCGTGGCGCCGGTGCTGTTCCTGCTCGGCGTCGATCCGGTGTGGCTGGGCGTGCTGATCGCAATCAACCTGCAGACCTCGTTCCTGACGCCGCCGTTCGGCTTTGCGCTGTTCTACCTGCGCGGCGTGGCGCCGCCGGCGCTCACCACGGGGCAGATCTACCGCGGCGTGGTGCCCTTCATCGGACTGCAATTGCTGATGCTGGCGCTGGTGGCGCTGTTCCCGTGGC
>DASUOA010000389.1:0-4217 GCA_036276895.1 Arenimonas sp.
GACCGGCATGTTCTCGCTGCTCGGCGTACTGTTTGGGCAGTCACTGGCCGAGGTGCTGCAACCGCTGAAACTCTCCGAGCGCATGCAGGCGGCGCTGCTGCGCAGCGAGGGCCGCAGTGGCGAGCTGCTCGATCTGGTCGCCACCGCCGAGCGCGGCGATGTTGAATCCCTGCACGACATGCTGGCCAGCCAGGCGATCACGCCCGAGGCCTTCAGCCTCGCCACGGTCGCCGCGCACAGCTGGGCCCTCGACCTGCTCAGCGAGGCCGGAGGCGGCCATGGCTGAGGGCCGCGACAAGCCCGGCATCACGCTCGACCTGACCGGCTACCTGACCGGCTGGAACGCCGCCGCCGAGCGCCTGTTCGGCTACCGTGCCGAGGAAGCGATCGGCCAGCACGTGCTGTTCCTCTACCCCGAAGGCGATGAGGACACCGACATCGCCGAAATCGGCCTCGACCCCAACGGCGCGCCGCCGACGGTACGCCGCCGGCACAAGAACGGCGACCTGCTGTGGCTGGGCATGGAAGTGCGCCTGATCGAGGATCGCGGCGCGCCGATCGGTCTGTCGGTGCACTTCCTGCCGATCGAGGACCGCCTGTCGCCGGAAGACAAGCTGCGCCTGCACTCGCGCATCATCGAGGAAAGCGACCAGGGCATCATGATCGTCGACGCCGACGAGCGCATCGTCTCGGTCAATGCCGCCTTCACCCGCATCACCGGCTACGGTGCGATGGAGGCGATCGGGCAGACGCCCGACCTGCTACGCTCGGGCGTGCACGACGCCAACTTCCGCGCCGAAGTGCGCGCCGCCATGCACCGCGCCGGCCCGTGGCAGGGCGAGATCATCGGCCGGCGCAAAAGCGGCGAGCTGTTCCCGCAGTCGGTGACCATCTCGGTGGTGCGCAACGAGCGCGGCGAGATCACCCACGCTTTCTCGATCTTCTCCGACATCAGCCTGCGCAAGGAGGCCGAGGCCAGCCTGCACCGCCTCGCCAACTACGATGCGGTGACCAACCTGCCCAACCGCTCGCTGTTCAACCAGCTGGTCAACCAGGCGCTCACCGTCGCCCGCCGCAACAAGGACCACGGCGCCCTGCTGGTGATCGAGCTGGCGCGCTTCTCGGCGATCAACGACACCCTCGGCCACGATGTCGGCGACGAGCTGCTGGTGCGCATCTCCAAACTCTTCCGCGCCACCTTGCGCGAGGAAGACGTGCTGGCCAAGCTCGATGTCGACAAATTCGTGGTCGCGCTGCTGCACATCGAAAAGCGCGAGCACGCCGCGATCGTCGCCGGAAAACTGCTCGAGGCATTGGCGCGCCCGATCATCGTCGATGCCCACGGCCTGCATGTCGAAGCGCACATCGGCATCGCCATCTATCCGGATGATGGCAAGGACACCGCGACCCTGGTGCGCTTTGCCGACGTCGCCATGACCCGGGTGCAGCAGAGCGAATCCGGCGGTTATTTGTTCTACAGCCCGGAGATGAACCAGCGCGCCAAGGAACACCTGCGCATGGAGCACGACCTGCGCGGCGCCATGGGCAACGGCAACCTGCAGCTGCACTACCAGCCCAAGGTCAGCCTGCGCAGCGGCCAGATCGTCGGCGCCGAAGCACTGATCCGCTGGAACGACCCCGAGCGCGGCGCCGTCTCGCCCGGCGCCTTCATCCCGGTCGCCGAGCAGACCGGGCTGATCCTCGACCTCGGCGCCTGGATCCTCGACGAAGCCTGCCGGCAGTTGCGCGAATGGCAGGACGCGGGCCTTTCCATGCCGCCGGTGGCGATCAATCTTTCCGGCCGCCAGTTCGACCGCAACCTGCCGCTGCGCATCGAAGCGGTGCTCGACCGCCACGGCATCGGCCCGGACCGGCTCAAACTCGAGATCACCGAAAGCCTGCTGGTGCGTGGCGAGGATGAAGTGATCCCGACCATGAACCGCCTGGTCGCGATGGGCATCGGCCTGGCGCTCGACGATTTCGGCACAGGCTACTCCTCGCTGTCCTATCTCAAGAAATTCCCGATCAGCACCCTCAAGATCGACCGCAGCTTCGTCATCGGATTGCCCAAGGAAGAGAACGACTGCGCCATCGCCCGCGCCATCGTCACCATGGCCCAGCAACTGCGCCACGAGATCGTCGCCGAAGGCGTCGAGACGCACGAACAGATGGCCTTCCTGCGCGAACTCGGCTGCGACCAGCTGCAGGGCTGGTTGTTCAGCCCGGCACTGCCGGCCGCCAAGCTGGTGGCGATGGTGGAGGCTGACCAGCGGCTGGCGCTGTAGCGTCGCGGACGCGTTGCCGATCAAACCGGCCATCGAACGCGATCGCGCGCCGCAGCGCGGCGATCGCGCTGTCGTGCCGGGTTATCCGGCGGTTTCGCGAGTCGCGACCAGCGCGTCAGGGCGCCCATGAGCGAAGACCCCGCACCGACGGCACCGGCGGCCGCCGCCTACCGCTTCGCCGGCTTCGAATTGCGGCCGCGCAGCCGCTAGCTGTTCCGCGATGGCCGCGAGGTCGACCTGCAGGGCAAGGTGCTTGACCTGATCCTGCATCGGGTCGGCAACGCCGACCGCCTGAGCCAGCGCGAGCAGGCTGTATAGGGTGGAATTGCCGCCGACTCTACGCCGTGTTCCTGGTCACCTTCCTATACAAGGATGGCTTCCTCGGCAATCTGTGGGTGCCGAAGTCGATCGAGTCGGCGGCCAGCGTACCGCTCGGACAGGCCTTCGCGAGCGGATGCCAACCACTCGCGGCGTGGCCCGGGGTTGAAGAGGGGCGCATGCAAGCACCGCCGGCACTCTCCTCACAGCCGCTACGGAAACCGCCCGATTAGCCAGCGTCGCGTGCCTTGCGCTGCCCGGACCGCCTTCGCAAGGCCCACGCGTTGGCTGCATTCTCGGAACAGAAAGTCCGGCGCTCCCGGGGTGCTGAGCCAGCGAGCAGGAAAAGAATGCATCGGCCCGCGACAGCTGCGATCAGCTGCGCGTACCGCGGGTTGTGTTCTTGAGCTGATTGGAAACCGCCAAGGCAGCCTGCTTCCTCGCCTGATCCACTACCTCACCAAATGTTCCCGTGGCGCCGCACTTCAAGCACCTAACTGTATCGCTGACCGTCGGATTCGGAGGGATATCAAACGTCGTGCTACCACATGCGCACTGAATCGACACTTTGATTTTCGACATGAGAGCATCCTTGTGATCGAGCTACGGATCTGACCTGCGCACCAAGTTGGGAGCAGTCACCGTGACTCAAGGCTTGGGCGAGGTCCCGGAGTACGGCGTCGTGTATTCGACACCTCGCATGCTACAAGATCGGGAGCCTGCTGAGTGCGGCCAAAACGCCCGCTTGAGCGATCGGCGAGCCGACAGCGTGACATTGGGTTCTCATCGCATAGGAAGCAACATCCCGCCCCACTACGAGGGGCATCGTGAGTAGGGGCGCGGTAGCAACGAGAACCTAAACGGCGTCATTCGCCAGTATCATCCGAAAGGGATGTGTCTGATCGGACGGATTCAGCGCGACTGCGATGCGGTCGCTCGCAAACTAAACACCAGGCCGAGAAAACGATACGGGTTCAGAGGACACGAGCAGGTACCGCTGGTCCGGTTGGGTGTTGCACTTGCTAGTCGAATTCAAGCCGCATCGCGTGTACCGTGATTGCACTGGAGCTGGTGCCAGCTGCCGCCAGAATCTAGGCAGGCGTCCGCTGCGAGGAACTCCCTCACGTACGGAAGTAGAAGCAGTGCCGTGGCAGCGAGCAGTAGAGCGATAGCGGCACGCCTCGACACGGGAGTGCGGCCAAGAAGAAAGATGCCGATTCCCGCCAGAACGGATGAGAGCGCCCATGAAAGGCGATTGCCAGCAAGGAAAAGCCAGCCATCCGGAGTTTCTGTGGGAGGCCCGGTTGCCGCCCACGCCGCAAAGACCGCGCCATTGAGCAAGAGTAGGCCCCAAGCGATGCCGGCAAGCAGGGCAAAGATTCTCAAGGCTCGTATGACAATCGGCATGCGGCCTAACGCCGGAGTTAAGCGGCATTTGGGCCGCGCCCAGCATGGTACAAGATTGGGACCATGCTGGGTGCGGCCCAAATGTCCGCTTGAACGATTGGTTAGGCCAATGTGCGCCAATTGCCGATGGCGCGAACGCAAACCACTAGCCACGCAAATGAGAAAAGGCAGACAAGCAGATACGGTGAAATACCCAAAAGAAACTCG
>DASUOA010000390.1:0-4188 GCA_036276895.1 Arenimonas sp.
GTCGCCGTCGCGCATCGGCGTGGCGACGGTCAGTCCGTGCAGCTGCAGCAGCGGCGATGGTTGCGGCCCGTAGACGATGGCGTCGTTGCGGCTGTCGTGCAGCAGCGGGTGCGCCGACAGCGAGATGTCGAGCAGGCGGGCGTCGCTGGCTGCGAGCACGCGACCGCTGTCAGGGTCGACCACCGCGAGCAGGCGCAGGCCATTGCCGTGCTCTGTGAACCGTTGCAGGCGGTTTGCCATGGCGCCGTCGCTGGATGCTTCGCGCTGGCGCTGCAGGTCTTCACGCACGCCGGGCAGGGCGGCGAGTAGGCGGGTCTGGTCCACACGCGCATCGATCAGGGCCTCCACCTGGTCCCGCTGCAGGTCGACCAGTTGTTGCAGGTCGCGCGCGGTGGCCGTGGTCAGCGCGGCCCGGTTGAAGCGATCGAAGGCCAGCAAGGTCGTCGCCAGCGCCACCACGACGCAGAGCGCCATGGCGGCGAAGACACGCAGGGAGACGTCCGGGCGGTGCGGCATGTTCCTCCTGGGGCGGCGGTGATGCGGCCCGATCCGCGGCGAGTATAGCCAGCGAACCGGATGATCCGGTCATGACATCGCTTCATCTGCATGAAGCGATTGACATTCTGTGAATCCGCGTTAATCTGCAGCGGCAATCCATCGAGACCGGCTGAGGGATAGGCCCGAAGACGCCGGGGCAACCCATGCGAGCGAAAGCGCGCAGAAGGTGCCAATTCCTGCGGAAGACGTCGTCTTCCGAAAGATGGGGGCGTTGATCGTGCAGCGGCATTGCACGTCGCCGGCTCCGCTGGAATCGCAGGACTCGATGGCTTCGGCCCACTACGGAGTCCTGCCATGAGTCTTGCCCCTGCTGCGCACGTTGAAGCGAACGCCAGCGGCGATACCTTCGTCGCCTCGCACGATCCGGTTGCTTCGTCATCCGTCGTCGATGTCGTCATCCGCGAGCTGCGGCTCGCCTGTGAGCTGGATCTTCGCCACGCCGGTCGGCGCACCGTGCAGGTGCGCGCACGGCTGGAGGGGCGAGTCGGTTCGCCGCTGCTGGTCGTCGCCGGCGGCATCTCCGCCGATCGCCGCGTCTGTGCTGATCCGGCACTGCCACGCAGCGGCTGGTGGGTGGCGCAGGCCGGGAGAGGCAAGGCACTGGATACGCAGCGCTTTCGGTTGCTGGCGATCGACTGGCTGGGCAGTGATGGCAGTCTTGATGTCGCGATCGATCCCGCCGACCAGGCGGATGCCATTGCCGCCGTGCTGGATCGCCTCGGCGAGCGTCGCGTAGCCGCCTTCGTCGGTGCCTCCTACGGGGCGATGGTTGGGCTGCAGTTCGCCGCGCGGCATGGCCATCGCCTGCAGCAGCTGGTCGCGATCAGCGGCGCGCATCGACCGCATCCGTATGCGACGGCGTGGCGGGCGTTGCAGCGACAAGTGGCGCGACTCGGCCGCGGCGAAGCCGGTGCGGCAACCGCGTTGGCGCTGGCACGGCAGTGGGCGATGCTCAGTTACCGCACCCCGGAAGAATTCGCCGAACGCTTCGCGGCGGCGCCGGAGCTGCGTGAAGGCGAACTGGTCTGCGCCAGCGAGGCGTATCTGGCGCACTGCGGCGCGCGCTACGCGGCACGCTGGAGCAGCACCACGTTCCTGCGCCTGTCGGAGTCGATCGATCTGCAACAGGTCGAGCCGGAGTCGATCCGGGTGCCGACCACGGTAGTGGCGGTGGCCGAGGACCGGCTGGTGCCGGTCGATGATGCCTTCGAGCTGTGCGAACGGCTGGGTGCCTACGGCAGTCTGCGCCTGCTGCGTTCGCGGTTTGGCCACGATGCCTTCCTCAAGGAGGAAGAGCGCGTCGACGCACTGCTGCGGGCCTTGCTCGCCGATGCCCACGGAGCGGCGGCATGAGCGCGCTGCAGCCGTGTACGCGCGCGGTGCGCGCCGGTATCGATGGCGATGCCGCCTTCGGCGCGGTGACGCCGCCACTGGTGCTGTCGAGCAACTTCAGTTTCGCCGGCTTCGGGCAGAAGCGTCGCTACGATTACACCCGCAGCGGCAACCCGACCCGCGACCTGCTGGCCGAGGCGCTCAGCGATCTCGAGGGTGGCGCCGGTGCGGTAATCACCGCCACCGGCATGGCGGCGATCACGCTGGCGCTGGAGGCCCTGCTGCAGCCGGGTGATCGCCTGCTGGTCACACATGATTGCTACGGCGGCAGTTGGCGCTTGTTCGACGCCTTGGCGCGCAAGGGGCGCTTCGAACTGCAGCTGGCTGATCTTGCCGATCCACGGGCACTGGCTGCAGCGCTGGCCGACAAGCCGCGACTGGTGTGGATCGAATCGCCCTCGAATCCGCTGCTGCGCTTGACCGACTTGCGCTTCGTGATTGAGGCCGCGCACGCGGCGGGTGCGCTGGCGTTGGTCGACAACACCTTCCTGTCGCCGGCACTGCAGACGCCGATCAGCGACTTCGGCGCCGATCTGGTGCTGCACTCGACCACCAAGTACATCAACGGCCACAGCGATGTGGTCGGTGGTGCGCTGGTGGCGCGGGATGCCGCGCTGCACGAGCAACTGGTGTGGTGGGCGAACGCACTCGGGTTGACGGGCTCGCCGTTCGACAGCTTCCTCACGCTGCGCGGCCTGCGCACGCTCGATGCGCGGTTGCGCGTGCACCAGGAGAACGCGCAGGCCGTTGCCGAGCAGCTGGCGGCGCATCCGTCGGTGGCCGCAGTGCACTACCCGGGCCTGTCGACACATCCGGGCCACGCGCTGGCACAGCGCCAGCAACGTGGCTTCGGGGCGATGATCTCATTCGAGCTTGCGGGCGGTGTGCCGGCCGTACAGGCGCTGCTCGACGGGCTGGAGTGCTTCACTCTGGCCGAGTCGCTCGGTGGTGTCGAAAGCTTGATTGCGCATCCGGCGAGCATGACCCACGCGGCGATGTCGCTCGAAGCACGCGCGCAGGCAGGCATCGGTGATGGCTTGCTGCGCGTGTCGGTGGGCATCGAAGCCATGTGCGATCTGCTGGAGGATCTGCATGGCGGCCTGCAGCGCGCCGGACAGGTGGCGGGCGCACGGCGCAGCGGGAGCGGCGCATGAACGCGGTGCTGAAAGCGCAGACGAAGCCGGCCCAACTGTTGCTGCTGGGTGTCGGTGGCGTCGGGCGTGCCTTTCTCGAGCGCATGGCGACACTGCGTCCGGCGTCATTGCAGCTGATCGGTGCCGCCAACTCGCGCCGGGCCTGGCAGGCGAAGATCACAGAAAACGGCGGGCTCGGAAGCGATGCCGACACCGAGGTCGAGGCGCTGCTGGCGCGATTGCATCCCGGCGATGTGCTGGTCGATGCCAGCGCCAGCGATGCCGTGGCGGCGCAACACGCCAGCTGGCTGGCGCGCGGCATCCATGTGGTGACCGCCAACAAGCTCGGTGCCGGCGGCCCGTTGTCGCGCTGGCAGGCGATCGCCGCGGCGCAGCGCAGCGGTGGCGCCTGCTATGGCGATGCCGCGACCGTAGGAGCAGGTCTGCCGTTGCTGCGCAGTCTGCGTTCGTTGCAGTGCGGCGGCGATCGCATCGAGGCGCTGGCCGGCGTGCTCTCGGGCACCTTGGCGTGGCTGTTCGACGGCTTCGATGGCCGTACGGCATTCTCAACGCGCGTGCAGCGCGCAGTGGCCCAGGGCTATGCCGAGCCGGATCCGCGCTGCGACCTCGGTGGTGTCGACGTGCTGCGCAAGCTGCTGATTCTGTCACGCGCTTGCGGAGTGCCGCTGCAGGAACAGGATGTGCGCCTGGTGCCGGTGCTGGCGGTCGACTCGGTACTGGATGCCGATGTCTGGGGCGGGATCGACACGGCTCTGGCGGAGCGCGCCGGCGATGCCATGTCGCACGGCGAGGTGCTGCGCTTCGTCGCGCGTTGGGATGCCGCTGGCGCGCGGATCGGCCTGGAATCGCTCGCGTTGGACGACCCGCTGGCCGGCGGCCGCGGCTGCGAGAACCGACTGTCGATCCGCAGCAGCCGTTACCGGGACCCGCCGTTGCTGATCGCCGGGCCCGGCGCCGGAACCGCGGTTACCGCCGCGGCGCTGCTCGACGACGCACTTACGGCGAGCAGCGCTGGCGCAGCTTGAGCGTGCGCGCGATGTCGCGCCAGTCAAACGCGGCAAGGGCGACGTCGTCGTGCACCACG
>DASUOA010000391.1:0-2779 GCA_036276895.1 Arenimonas sp.
CCGAGATTGCACGACGTCGACACCGCGCATCCGCACTATCCGCAGCAGGTGCAAGCCTTCACCGGCCGGCCGAGATTGCACGACGTCGACACCGCGCATCCGAACTATCTGCAGGAAGCGCTGGTGCCGCTAACCAGCGAGACGCACGGCGGCGATGATGTCGGCGTCTGGGCGACCGGACCCGGTGCCGCAGCGGTTCGTGGCACCTTCGAGCAGAACGTGATTTTCCACCTGTTGGCGCAGGCACAACCGACGTTGCGCGCGCATCTGTGCGAAGTCGGTGGCTGCGAGAACGGCGTGCCGGTCGGGTTGCCCGACCCCACCAAGCTCAAGCGCGGTGGTAAGGGTGATTAGCCAATAGCGAGCAAGCGCGGTAAAGCTGTTCGGCGACCACCAGCCGCACCAGCATGTGCGGCAGCGTCAACGGCCCCAGCGACCAGCTCTCCTGCGCCATCGCCAGCACCTCGGGGGCATGGCCTTCCGGCCCGCCGATCAGCAAGGCGAGATCGCCGCCCTGCTGCCGCCAGTGCTCAAGGCGCTGCGCCAGTTGCTCCGAACTCCAGGTCTTGCCGCGGCCATCGAGCGCGATCACCTGCGCCTGTCGCGGCAGCGCGGCAAGCACCCGCTGGCCTTCGTCGGCTGTCGCGCGCACCGCATCGCGGCCCTTGCCGCGCAGGCCGGGCTGTACTTCCACCAGATCCAGCGGCAACCAGTGCGACAGCCGCTTGCGGTATTCCGCGAAACCTTCGGCCACCCAGCCCGGGGCGCGCTCGCCGACGGCGATCAGGCGCGCCTTCATCGCAACCGGAGGCTCAGGCCTCGACCGTGTCTTCCGGCGGCTGGTCGCCGACCGTCCACAGGCGTTCTAGCGCGTAGAACTCGCGCACCCGCGGCAGCATCACGTGGACGATGACATCGCCGAGATCGACCAGCACCCACTCGGCCTCGCGCTCGCCCTCGACGCCCAGCGGCATCATGCCCAGGCGCTTGGCGAACTTCACCACTTCGTCGGCAACCGACTTGACGTGGCGGGTCGAGGTGCCGGAAACCACCACGAGATAGTCGGCGATGCTGGTGCGGCCGCGGACATCGATCTCGACCGGGTCTTTGGCTTTGATCTCAGCCAAGGCGGCATGGACGCTTTCCAGCAACGCCTGCGGCGTCGGTGCGGGGGTCGGGATCTGGGTCTTGATGACGCGGGCTTCGCTGCTCAATGGCTCGTCTCGGTGCGATGTCGGGATGCCGGCCGCCGGAGCGACCTGGCCCGGATTATACGCGCTCGACCCCGTATAACCCGTTGCCGGCGATGTAGTCGGCCACCGCAGGCGCCAGCAGGGCGCGCCAGTCGCCGCCCTCAGCCAGCCGACGACGGACCTCGCTGGCCGACTCCGGCAGCGGCCGTCCGGGCCGCAGCACCGCGAAACTACCGGCTGCCGTGTGGGTCAACGCGGCCACCGCGCGCCGGCGTGGCAACAGCTCGGCCGCCACCGCCGGTGCGTGTTCGGCCAGACCTTCGGCATCGAGCGGATGCCCCTGCCGCTCCACCGCCAGCAGATGCCCGAGTTCGAGCAGGCGCTGCCAGTGCTTCCAGCTGGCCAGCCCCCGCAGCGCATCGGCGCCCAGCACCCAGATCAACGACGGCCGCGGCCCGATTTCGCTGCGCAACTCGGACAGGGTGTCGACCGTGTAGGACGCACCGGCCCGCCGGAGTTCGCGTTCGTCGACGTGCAACTGCGGACGCCCCGCCACTGCCAGATGCAGCATCGCCGCGCGCTGCGACGCACTGGCGCCGGGTGCGGCGCGATGCGGCGGGTCGGCGGCGGGCAGCAGGTCGACCCGGCAGCCCAGTGTATCGGCAACGCATTCGGCCACTGCGATATGGCCGCGATGCACGGGGTCGAAGGTGCCGCCGTAGACGACATGCAGCTGCATGCTCAGGCCAACAGGCGCCGGGCCCGCGGCTCTGCGATCGCGACCAGCAGGCGTTCGAGTCGCAGCCAGGCATCGCCCTCGCCGCGGCCCTTGGCCAGCGCGTCAATGCTTCCGCACTCGCTGGCAAAACGCTCCCAGCGCTCGGCCGGATGCCGCTCCAGCGCGCGCCGGTACACCGCCTGTTTGCTTTCCCAGACCCGTGCCTCGCGCAAAGCCGCCGCGACATTGCCGCTGGCCGCGGCGCGCGCCAGCTGGCACAGCAACAGCAGCTCGCGCGCCAGCATCGGCGTCAGTCCCGGCACCTGTTCGCCTTCGCCGCGCAACGCCGCCAGCATCCGGCTGGCGCGCGCCACCTCGCCGGACAGTGCGGCATCGATCAGCTTGAACACATCGAAACGCGAGGAATCGGCGACCAGCGTTTCCATCTCTTCGACCGTCAACGCCGTCGCACTGCGGCCTTCACCGCGCTTGCCGAGCAACAAGGCCAGCTTGTCGACCTCCTGCGCCGCCGCCAGCAGGTTGCCCTCGACGCGCTCGGCCAATCGCTCCAGCGCTGCCGGTTCGGCGAGCAGGCCGCGGCTGCGCAGCCGCGTCTGCAGCCAGCCGGCGAATTCATGCGCCTTGATCGGCCACACCGGCAGGAAATGCCCGACCTTGGTGATCGCCTCGCTCCACTTGCCGGCGTGCGAGCGGCTCCAGTCCTGCGCGGTGATCAGCAACACGGTGTCAGGCGGCGGGTTGTCGCAGTAACTGCGCAGCGCTTCGCTGCCGTCCTTGCCCGGTTTGCCGGTAGGCAGGCGCAGGTCGAACAGCCGCCGCGTCGCAAACAAACTCAGCGA
The DNA here is from genome assembly GCA_036276895.1 of Arenimonas sp. Classification (GTDB taxonomy): domain Bacteria; phylum Pseudomonadota; class Gammaproteobacteria; order Xanthomonadales; family Xanthomonadaceae; genus Arenimonas. The sequence goes on from DASUOA010000391.1 coordinate 2,772, forward strand.
GGCCAGCC
>DASUOA010000392.1:0-4885 GCA_036276895.1 Arenimonas sp.
CGCCGGCGTGCAGCTCGAAGTCCAACGGCCCGAAAACCGGCTCGTCATTGCGCGAGAAGGCGAGCTGCTGCGCGGCCAGCAGCGGCGGCGTGGGGGCGGGGGCGGAAGGCATGGCGCAGCGATGCTACCCAGTCTTGCCCCCGCGATCCATGATTGCGCTGTCGCACTGCGGCTTGATGCGTCCGATTCCGCATAATGCACATTCCGCAACCCGAGCGCCCGCGATGCACGTCGAAACCAAGCTGCCCAAGGTCGGCACCACCATTTTCACCGTGATGTCCCAGCTGGCGCTGGAGCACCAGGCGGTGAACCTCGGCCAGGGCTTTCCCGACTTTCCGGTGCCCGAGCGGCTGGTCGCCGAGCTCGACCGCGCCATGCGCGAGGGCAAGAATCAGTACGCGCCGATGACCGGCATCCCGGCGCTGCGCCAGGCGATCGCCGCCAAGACGCAGCGCTGCTACGGCCGCGCGGTCGATGCCGATGCCGAGGTCACGGTGACCAGCGGTGCCAGCGAAGCGATCTTCGATGCCGTGCTGGCGCTGGTGCGGCCGGGCGAGGAGGTGATCGTGCTCGACCCCTGCTACGACTGCTACGAGCCCGCCATCGACCTGGCTGGCGCCCGCGCCGTGCATGTGCCGCTCAATGGCGATGACTTTTCCGTCGACTGGCAGCGCGTGCGCGATGCGATCACGCCGCGCACGCGAATGCTGATGATCAACAGCCCACACAATCCGTCCGGTGCCATGCTTTCGGCGGCCGACATGGGGGTGCTGGCGGCGATCCTGCGTGATACCGACATCGTGCTGCTCTCGGACGAAGTCTACGAGCACATCATTTTCGACAGCGCCCGCCACGAGAGCGTGCTGCGCTATCCCGAACTCGCCGCCCGCAGCGTGGTGGTGTCGAGCTTCGGCAAAACCTACCACTGCACCGGCTGGAAGATCGGTTACGCCATCGCGCCGCCAGCGCTCAGCGCCGAGCTGCGCAAGGTGCACCAGTACAACAGCTTCTGCAGTTTCGCCCCGGCGCAGTGGGCTTTCGCCGCGATGATCGAGGCCGAGCCGGAGCATTACGAGCAGCTCGGCGCGTTCTATGAGGCCAAGCGTGACCGCTTCCGCGAGCAACTCCTGACTACGCGCCTGCGGCCGTTGCCGGTGCCCGGCGGCTACTTCCAGCTGGTCGACTATTCAGCGGTCAGCGACCTTGATGACGCTGCCTTCTGTCGCTGGCTGACGATCGAGAAGGGCGTGGCGGCGATTCCATTGTCGCCGTTCTACGGAGCGCCACCGGCGGGCCAGCGCATCGCGCGGCTGTGCTTTGCCAAGCTCGAATCCACGCTCGATGCCGCCATCGAGCGCCTGCAGAAGGTGTAAGCCCGTGAACGACGCTCCCGGCAACCCGTCTCCCGCAACACTTTCACGTCCTTGTGCATCGGACCTTCGCGTCACTCTGGTGCAAGGTGATACTCGCTGGCATGACCCGGCTGGCAATCGCGACTACTACGCTGGCCTGATCGCGCCGCTCGCCGGAAAGACCGATCTGGTGGTGTTGCCGGAAACCTTCACATCGGGCTTCAGCAACGAAGCGCTGGCGCAGGCCGAAGACATGCAGGGCCCGACGCTCGACTGGCTGCGCGAACAGGCGCGCCGGCTCGATGCCGCGGTGACCGGCAGTGTGCAGATCCGCGAGGGCGAGGGTGTTTTCAACCGATTGCTGTTCGCCACACCGGATGGCGCGGTCGTGCACTACGACAAACGCCACTTGTTCCGCATGGCGCGCGAGCACGAGCGCTACGCCGCGGGTCGCGATCGCGTCACCATCGAATGGCGCGGTTGGCGCATCTGTCCGCTGGTCTGCTACGACCTGCGCTTCCCGGTGTTCTGTCGCAACCGCTTCGGTGTCGAGCAGGCCGATGGCTTCGACTACGACCTGCTGCTGTTCGTCGCCAACTGGCCCAGCCCGCGCCGCTACGCCTGGCAGACGCTGATCCGCGCGCGCGCGATCGAGAATCTCGCCTGCGTGGCGGCCGTCAATCGTGTCGGTCGCGATGGCAACGGCGTCGAGTACAGCGGTGACAGCGCGGTGCTCGACATGCTCGGGCAGCCGCTGATCACGCTCGGTGATGGCGTTGAGGTGTCGACCGCCACCGTGTCGGCCGAGGCGCTGCGCGAGCATCGTCAGCGCTTCCCCGCACAGCTTGACGCCGACGCGTTCGAGCTTCGGTAGTCCGCGCCAAAGCAAACGGCCCGCCGAAGCGGGCCGTCGTCATCGCGCAAGGCTGAGGTCGATCAATCGTCCGACGGCAGGCCTTCCGGCCGCTTGCGCTTGAAGCCACCGCCATGCGGCGTCGCGTTCGAGCGCGGACCGGGTTTGCCATGCGGCGGACGCGGGCCACCCGGGCCGCCCTTGCCGGCGCCCGGCTTGCCACCGCCAGGCTTGCCGAAGCCCGGCTTGCCGCCGAAGTTCGGCTTGCCACCGAATCCAGGCTTGCCGCCCGGGCCGCCGTAGGGATTCTGCTTGCGCGGCGGCGCAACCTTGGAGCCGGTCTCGACGCCTTCCGGCACATACCAGCTGCGGAACGCCGCCGGGTTGTGGCTATCACCGTGTCCGGTCGGCTGCGCCGGCTTCGGTCCGCGCGGCTTGCCCTTGAAACCGCCACCCGGGCGGCCACCATCGGCACGATTGCCGAAGCTGTCGTCGCGTGGACCGCCCTGCGGCTTGGGACCGGAGCGGAAGGGCGGCTTGGGCCCGCGCGGCGGACGCGCACCGGCTGGTGCATCGGCACCCATCGGCCCGGCGAACGGCTTGCCACCGCCCTTGCCCTTGAAGCCGGGCTTGCCGCCCGGCTTGCCGCGGCCCGGCGCACCACCACCCGGACGGCCACGACCGCGGCCCTTGTCCTCGCGCACGTGGTCGAAGCGGCGCAACTCGCGTGCCTCGTCGTCGATGGAACCGTTGACGAAGCCGGCCTGCTTGCGGTCCTTGCCGACGCGGATCTCGGTCGGCCGCGAACGGCGCTGGCCGATCACCGGCTGCAGGGTCAGCACCGGCGGATTGTCTTCCAGCTTGTACTTGACGCGCAGCGCGTCAACCTCGGCCTGCGGCAGCTCCTCGCACTGGCCGCGCTTGAGCAGGCGGGGCAGGTGGATGTCGCCGTAGCGCACGCGCTTTAGGCGGCTGACCTGGTAGCCCTGCGATTCCCACAGGCGACGCACTTCGCGATTGCGGCCCTCGGACAGCACCACGCGGAACCAGTCGTGCGAATCGGAACCGCCGATGCGCTCGATCTCGTCGAACTTGGCCGGGCCGTCGTCGAGTGCCACACCGCGGGCGAGACGGTCGACGATGTTGTCCGGCACTTCGCCGTGGATGCGGCAGACGTACTCGCGCGCGATCTGGCTGGACGGATGCATCAGCGCATTGGCGAGCTCGCCATCGGTGGTCAGCAGCAGCAGGCCGGTGGTGTTGATGTCGAGGCGGCCGACGGCGATCCAGCGTGCGCCCTTGAGCCGTGGCAGCGAGTCGAACACCGTCGGGCGGCCTTCGGGATCTTCGCGCGTGGTCACTTCGCCTTCGGGCTTGTTGTAGAGCAGCACGCTGGCCGGCTCGGTCAGCGCGGTGGCGACAAAGGTCTTGCCGTCGAGATCGATGCGATCGCCGCTCTTGACCGACTGCCCGGTCTGCGCGACCTCGCCATTGATGCGCACCATGCCCTGGGCGATGCGTTCTTCAAGCGCGCGGCGCGAACCGAGGCCGGCCTGGGCCAGCACTTTGTGCAGGCGCTCTTCGGCCTTGGGTGCGACCGGCGCGCCCTCGCGCTTGAGGGTCAGCGGCTTGCGCTCGCGCGGCGGGGTGGGCTTCTTGTCACTCATGCTTGTGCTCCGGCTCGGCGATGGCGCCGGCCTCTGCGTGGGTCTGTGCGTCGTCGCCGTCGAGATCCGTCGTGGACTCGATGCCGACGGTGTCGGTGTCATTGCTGCTGTCGTCGTGCGTTTCGTCGGCATCGATCGCGTCGGCATCGCTGTCGATCGATTCGTTGGCGTCGGCGCTCGCGTCGATGGCTTGCTCGTCGACCATCGCCGCCTGCGCGACGCCGGCGGGCTTGTCGAACGGCAGCTCCGGCTCGAGCTCGGCGAGATCGCGCAGCTCGGCCAGCGGCGGCAGCTCGTCGAGGCTCTTCAAGCCGAAATAGTCGAGGAAGGCCTTGGTGGTGCCGAACAGCGCCGGCTTGCCGGGCACGTCGCGATGGCCGATGACGCGGATCCACTCGCGCTCTTCCAGCGCGCGGATGATGTTGCTGCTGACCGCCACGCCGCGGACCTGCTCGATCTCGCCGCGGGTGATCGGCTGGCGGTAGGCGATCAGGGCCAGCGTTTCCAGCGTCGCCCGGGTGTACTTGGTCTGGCGCTCGGTCCACAGCCGCGCGACCCAGGGGTGGACGTCGGCCTTGACCTGGTAGCGGAAGCCGGAGGCCAGCTCGACCAGCTCGACGCCGCGTTCGGCGCAGTCGGCCTGCAGGGTTTCCAGCGCCTGGCCGACGCTGCCGGCTGGCGCTGGTTCGTCGTCCGGGAACAGTCCGTTGAGCTGTGCCAGCGTCAGCGGCTGGTTGGCCGCGAGCAGGGCGGCTTCGACGATGCGGGTGATCAGGGTCTGGTCCATGCAATCCGGGTTGTCAGTGGCAGGTTTGGTTCAACAGGCTGTGTTCAACGGGTGGTTCGTCAGGCGTCGTCGTTGGCGGCGTCGTCGTCGAACTCGCTGCTGAGCTGGATTTCCGACGGATCGGTGTTGAGCGCGAGCGACTTCACGTAGATCGGTGCCAACGGGGTGGCGGCGCCCTGGCCGGCATCCTTGGTCGGCTCCTGCACGATCTCGATCAACTGCTCCT
>DASUOA010000393.1:0-4814 GCA_036276895.1 Arenimonas sp.
GAGGGCAGCAGGTCGTGCGCCGGCTTGCAGAACAGGCTGATCGGTTCGGCGATCTCGTTGAGGTCTTCGTCGGTGCGGATCGCCGCGAACTGCGCGATGCGCGTGCGCCGCGGGTCCTGGCCGAAGGTTTCCAGGTCGTACCAGAGGAAGCTGTTGGCCATGATGGCTCAGGCCACCGGCAGGGGCGCAATCCGTTCGCGCACGGCAGCATCGGCGGCTGCAAGGTCAATCTCGTCCAGCCGCGTCTTGCCAGCGCAGGCTGCGACCAGGATCTCGCGTTGCAGCCGGCCGCGTTCAAAGGCCATCGCGTAGGGCACGCGCATGAAGCTCACCATCGAGTAACGCGGGACGAACACGCCCGGATGGCGCTCGGCCAACACCCGCTCGAGCTGTCGCTGCAGCAGGAAATCCGGGTCGTCGACCCGGTCGCGCATCTCGACGTAGTTCTCCAGCGCCATCGCCTGGATCGCCTCGGCATTGGGCTTGCGCTCGGCTTCGAAAGCGGCGAAGGCGGCATCCCAGTCATGCGCCGACTCGATATGCGCCGCCAGCGCCAGGCAATCCTCGAAAGCGCAATTCATGCCCTGGCCGTGGAAAGGCACCATCGCATGCGCGGCATCGCCGAGCAGCACGGCGCGGCCATCGAGCCGCCAGCGATCGAGATAGAGCGTCGCCAGCACGCCCAGCGGATGGTCGACCCAGTCACGGTCGAAGTCCGGCATCAAGGGCAGGGCATCGGCGAAATCGCGCGCGAAGAAGGCGCGGGCGGCGGCGAGGTCGGGCAGGGTGGCGAAGCTGGGGTCGCCTTCACTCGGCAGAAACAGCGTGACGGTGAAGGTGCGCTCGGTATTGGGCAGCGCGATGCACATGTAGCCACCGCGCGGCCAGATGTGCAGGGCGTTGGGTTCGATGCGGAATCCGCCGTCAATGGCTGGAGGTATCTCCAGTTCCTTGTAGCCATGCCCCAGCGACTCGAAGCGCTCGTTCAACGCTACTGTGCCGGCCATCGCCTGCCGCACCGCCGAGCCCGCGCCATCGGCACCGATCAGCACCGCGAAGTCGTGGTCGTGGCCGCAGCGCTCGTGGTCATCGACAAAGTGCGCGCGGCGTGTCTCGAAGTCGACCGATTGCAGCCGCTGGTTGAAACGGATGCGCGCGCCCGCGGCTTCGGCGGCATCGAGCAGGGCGATGTTGAGCCGGCCGCGGTGCACCGACCAGATCACCTCACTGTCGTCGCGACCATAGCGCAGCAGCTGCGGCTCGCCGCCGCCGGCCGGATGCACCATGCGTCCGCGCATCATCACCGCCTGCGCCATCACGGTGTCGGTCAGGCCGGCCTGGCGCAGCGCTTCAAGGCCTCGCTCGGCCAGCGCGAGGTTGATCGAGCGGCCACCCTCGTAACCGCGCAGTCGCGGGTCGGGGCGCTTCTCGAAGACCTCAACGGGCCAGCCCTTGCGCGCCAGCAGCAAGGCGAGCAGGGCGCCGGCGAGGCCGGCGCCGGCGATGGTGATGGCGGGATGATCGGAGGGCTGCATGGTGGAGAGTCCAGATTCAATCGCGGAGGCGCTGCTTCCAATATCCCGGCCGCTTGGCAAGGTGGGCCACGGCCAGCACGATCAGAACGCCATCGCGCTCGACAAAGACCAACTGGTAGGGGAAGCGACGCAGGAATTGTCGGCGAACGTCGCCGCGTACGGAAACGTGTGGATGGCGCGGGCAGGCTTCCGGGCGTTCTGCCATTCTCGCCACGGCGGCATCGAGCTCACCTTCGAAGTCGGCACCGAGTTCGCGGCGCTCGCGCGTGTACCAGTCGGCCGCCGCTTCCGCTTCTTCGGCCGCGGCAGCAAGAAAACGGACAGGCCTCATTCCCGGTCGTGGATCCGATGGCGGAGGCGCGTACGCAGCGAGTCGTAATCGACCAGCTCGACCTTGCCGGCGTCGAGGTCGGCCAAGCGTCGTTCGATCTCCTGCTGCCACTGCTGCGCGGCATCAGCGTCGGGCTCGCCATCGAGGCTCAGCAGCAGCGCGTGCGCGAGCTCGGCACGCTCACCTTCATCCAGCGCAAGGGCCTGGTTGCGGAGATCCTTCAGCGCGGCCTGACTCATGGTGCGATCCGGAGGGGGGGTGTGACGGCTTCTAGGATAACGCAGTGCGGCCGCCGATCAGCGCTCGGCCCATTCCAGCACCGTCTGTGCGAAGCGCAGGACATCGCCATGAGTGTTGTACAGCGGCGCCGGCGAAATGCGGATCACGTCCGGCTCGCGCCAATCGCCGAGCACGCCGCGCGTTTCGAGGAATTCAAACAGCGCGCGGCCACGCTCGCGGCCGCCGAGTACGCGCAGCGAGAGCTGGGCGCCGCGGTGGCTCGGGTCGGAGGGCGTCACCACGTCGATCACGCCAGTCAGACGCGCGTCGATCAGCGTCTCGAGGTAGCCGGTCAGGCGCTCGGACTTGGCGCGCAGCGCAGTCATGCCGGCGCGCTGGAACAGATCGAGCGAGACGCGCAGCGGCGTCAGCGCCAGCACCGGCGGGTTCGACAGCTGCCAGCCCTCGGCGCCGGGCGTGGGCTCGAAGCCCGGCCCCATCTTGAAGCGCGTCGAGGCATCGTGACCCCACCAGCCGGCGAATCGCGGACGGTCCGTGCGCGCATGGCGCGCGTGCACGAACGCGCCCGCGACGGCGCCCGGCCCCGAATTGCAGTACTTGTAATGGCACCATGCCGCGAAATCAGCGCCGCTGTCATGCAGCTGCAGCGGCAGGTTGCCGGCGGCGTGCGCGAGATCGAAGCCGACCACGCAGCCCTGCGCGTGAGCGAGGCGGGCGATCTCCTTGAGATCGAAGGCTTGGCCGCTGCGGTACTGCACGCCCGGCCACAACACCAGGGCGATGCGGCGGCCGTGCTCGCGCAATGCGCGTTCGATCGCCGCCATCGAAATCGTGCCGGCGGGTTCGTCGGGCTGCAGTTCGATCAGGTCGGTGGCGGGATTGAAACTGTGAAAGCGTATCTGCGACTCCACCGCATGGCGGTCGGATGGAAACGCGCCAGCCTCGATCAAAATCGCCGGGCGCTCGGCGGTCGGCCGGTAGAAGCTGACCATCAGGAAATGCAGGTTGGCGGTCAGCGTGTTCATCGCCACCACTTCCTGCGGCTCGGCGCCGACCAGCTGCGCCAGGCCTTCGCGCACGAAGCCGTGGTAGTGCATCCACGGGCTGCGGCCGCGGAAGTGTGCTTCCACCGCCAGCTCGGCCCAGTCTTCCAGCTCGGCGCTGATCGCCGCGGCGACGCCACGTGGCTGCAAGCCCAGCGAGTTGCCGCAGAAGTAGGCCATCTCGCGGCCGTCATGCTTCGGGATGTGGAACTCGCCGCGCAGGGTCGGCAGCGGGTCATGGGCGTCGAGTGCGTTGGCGTGGTCGGGCGAAAACAGATCGGTCATGTCGGATTCTCTCCCTCTCCCGCGGGCGGGAGAGGGCTTGGGAGAGGGTGTGCGTGTCTTATTCGAATCGAGATTTCGCCAGCCCCAGCCACTCCAGCGCGGTGCCGTGGTAGAGCCGCGCCTGCTCGGCTTCGGGCAGCTGCAGCGCGGCGATGCCGGCGCCGGGCTCCTGCTCGCCGAGCGGGAAGGGATAGTCGGTGCCCATCATCACGCGCTCGATGCCGACGGTGTCGAGCAGATAGCGCAGTGCCCGGTTGTCGGCAACCCAGCTGTCGAAGAACAACTGCGACAGGTACTTGCGCGGGTTGTGCGGGTTGTCGGTGGCGACCAGATCCGGGCGCATGTTGAAGCCGTGCTCGATGCGACCGATGGTGTAGGGGAAGCTGCCGCCGCCGTGCGCCAGGCAGACCTTCAGGCGCGGGAAGCGCTCCAACACGCCGCCGAAGATCAGCGCGCACGCGGCGCGCGACAACTCGGCCGGCATGCCCACCAGCCACGGCATCCAGTACTTGGGCATCGAATCGGTGCCCATCATGTCCCAGGGGTGCACCAGGATCGCCGCGCCGAGATCCTGCGCCGCCTCGAAGAAGGGCTGCAGCTCCTCGGCGTCGAGGTTCCAGTCATTGATATGCGAACCGATCTGCACGCCCTGCAGGTCGAGCTGGTCCATGCAGCGTTCCAGCTCCTGCACTGCAAGGCGCGGCGACTGCAATGGCACCGTGCCGATACCCGCGTAGTGGCGGCGATGCTCGCGGCAGGCCTCGGCCATGTGGTCGTTGAGGGCCTGGTGCAGTTCCAGCGCGTGCTGCGCCTTGGCCCAGTACGAGAACATCACCGGCACCGTCGAGATCACCTGCACCTGCACGCCGAACTTGGCGTAGTCGGCGATGCGCTCGTCCGGGTCCCAGGTCTTGGACCAGATCTCGCGGAAGAACTTGCCGTCCTTGTAGATGCGCGAGCGGCCGTCGCTGCTGTGGTGGATTACCGCAAAACGGTTGTCGCCGTACTTGCTGGCGAGGTCCGGCCAGTCGCGCGGCAGGTAGTGGGCGTGGGTGTCGATCTTGAGCATGGTGCGCATTGTAGCTGGGCCAACTTGGCTGGGTTGGTTTCGGCAGCGCCTTCGACCCCGCGCTGGGCCATGCGTGCGCTGGCACACACTCGGCATTCGCCAGCGCCGGCTATAGTGGTCACACCGAGCGCCGTATTCGAGGGCGCCATCGGCACGAAGGAGGGTTCCATGGCCCGCTCGATCCTGCTTGCGCTCCTTGTCCTGATGTTGGCTGCTTGTGCCAGCGGGCCCAAGCCTGTGCGCGAAACCGCTGCGGCGGACGACGGACCCGAGGCGGCGCCGTTGCCGCAGTCGGACCTGTACAAGAACCG
>DASUOA010000394.1:0-2667 GCA_036276895.1 Arenimonas sp.
GTGACCGGCAGTCGAGTTCGCGCCGCTCGATAGGGTTTAATAGCCCTTCGTCCCGCCAGCTACGCGAGCGAATGACCCAGCCGTCAGCCGATACGCCCGTTCGTGCGCAGCGCTGCCCTCCGCAGTTGTTTGCCGACCTGCGCGAGCAGTCGCTCGCCGCCTTGCAGGCGCTGCTGGGCCGCAGTCTCGCCAAAGCCGGCGACTGGTTGTCGGGCATGCTGGCAAAGCCCGCCTTGGCGCGCACCGCCGCCGAAGCACAGACCGCGTTGCGCCTGGGGCGGCCCGCCTTCGAGCGTGCCTTCGCCGATCACTTTGCGCGCGCCTTCGAGCTGCTGCGCTCGCAGGTACTTCCCAACAGCGGCGACGATGATGCCGCGCTGCGGCTGATGAACGAGAGCGAGCTGGAGCGCCTGCTCGCCGCCGAATCACTGGTCGACTCGCTGCTCGCGGCGCATGGGCCGGCGCTGGACACCGTGGCCATGCGTTTCGCGGCGATGGCCGGGGTGAAGGAGCTGCGCGCCGCCTGCAATCCGCTGGCACCGGTGAACCTGGGCAACGCCCTGCAGGTCGCCTTGCGCGACTGTCCGCTGCCAACGGTGCTGCGCACCTCGCTGGCCAAGTTGTACGAGCAGGAACTGGTGTCATCTCTGGGCGTACTGCTGGGCGAACTCAATGCGCGCATGGCCAGTGCCGGTATCCTGCCGCAGCTCGGCGGACAGTTCGTCACGGCCGAAACCGGCGATCCGCTCGACGAGCAGCCGTTGGGCCCGTATGTGCCGGAGAACCGGCCGGGCGTCGATGTCCGCGAAACCTTCAACGAGCTCCGCGGCCTGCTGCATCGTCTGCGTCCGGCCACGCCCGCCGCGGTGGTCGAGGACTTCGGTGGTCTGGCCTTGCCCGGCGGCAAGCGTGTGCTCGATGCCGACGAGATCGTCACGGCGCTCAGCCGTCTGCAGGCCGAGGTGCCGTCGACCCTGATGGACGTGCTCGGCGACCAGGACGCCGACCTGGTGGACGGCATCAAGCAGGAGATCGTCGCCGCGGTTCCGGGGATGGCGCGGGGTGATGCCGCCGACTTCGAGCAGGAGCACGAGGACGCCGTTGATCTGGTCGGCATGCTGTTCGATGTGCTGTTCGACGAGCGCGACTTCACCGATCGCGCGCGGCTGTTGATGGCGCGACTGGTGCTGCCTTTTGCTAAGGCGGCGGTGCTGGATCTGCGCATGTTCCAGTACACCACGCATCCGGCGCGACGCATGCTCAACTCGCTCGCCGAGGCGTTGGAAGGCAATCGCGGCGAGGGGCCGCAGGAAGCTGCGCTGCTGGACAAAGCCGATGCCGTGGTCGAGGCGCTGGTCACCGGCTTTGATCGCGACCTGCTGCTGTTCGAGGTGCTCGGCCGCGACTTGCGCGTATTCCTGGTTCAGCACCGGCAGCGCCAGGCGCTGGCCGAGCGTCGTGCCTCCGAGCTGCAGCGTGGCCAGGAGGCGTTGGAGCGGGCACGGGCGCGTGCCGCCGCCGAGCTGCAGCAGCGCCAGGAGGCTGGTCCGCTACCGCCGACCTTGCAGGAATTCCTGTCCGGCTACTGGGCGCATCACTTGTCGATCGTCGCGCTGCGCGAGGGCCTTGATAGCGAGCCTTGGCGAGCGGCCTTGTCCGCAGCGGACCGCTTGATCGACGTCGCCCGGCGTGGCGAGGCACGTCTGACCGCGGCGGCCATGGCCATGCTGGACCCGGTCTTGCGGCAGATCCTGGTCAGCTCAGGACAGGTCGATGCCGCCGCGGCCGAGATCATCCAGAAGCTCGCCGACGGCATGCCGCGGAGCAGTGCTCCGGCGCCGGTCGTGCCTGCGCCGGATGCCGCGGTCCCGGTAGAAACGCCTGCCGCCGCGGAGCCGGCGCTGATCTCGTCAGGGCTGCCCGATCTGCCTGGCCCCGAGTTCGATGCCTCCACGCCCGAGGCGCATCTCGAGGCGGATCTCAAGGCCCTGCGCGCGTTGAAGATCGGCGACTGGATCGAACTGGTGGCGGACGACAACCGCATGCAGCCGGTCAAGTACTCCTGGATCAGCCCGATTTCATTGCGCCTGATGTTCACCAATCGCAAAGGCGTGCGCATGCTGGTGGCCTCGGTCGAGGAGCTGGCATCGATGAAGCGTCGCGGCGAGTTGCTGCTGCGCGAGCACGGCCAGCTGTTCGACCACGCCATCCATCGCGTCAAGGAACGTCTGGAAGTCGCGGTGGCGAAAGCGGCCTGAGCACGGCCCGCCCGGTCACCCCGCCGCCTGCACCTGTTCGATCAAGGCTTCGCCGTATCGCGCCAGCTTGGCCTCGCCGACGCCGGCGACCGTGCGCAGGTCCGACAGCGAGCGCGGACGGCGGCAGGCGATGGCACGCAGGGTGGCATCGTGGAAGATCACATAGGCCGGTACGTTCTGCTCGCGCGCCAGCTCGGCGCGCCACTGCCGCAGATGCTCGAACAGCCCGGTATCGGCGGCGTCCAGCGAGGTCGTGGCGACGGAGGTACTCGACGACTTTGATTTTCGCGAGGAGCGCCGCTCGCGGTTCTCCAGGCGCAGCTGCAAGCGTTGCTCGCCACGCAACAGCGGGCGCGCGACATCGCTGAGCGACAGCCCCCCGAAGCCCTCGGCATCCACCGACAGTGCG
>DASUOA010000395.1:0-2003 GCA_036276895.1 Arenimonas sp.
CCTCCAATCCTACCGGCAGGCCGGCGCCTATCTCGAACAGCACCGCGACCACGCGGCCGGCCTGGCCGGTGTGGTGGTCGTAGGTGCGCAGGGCGTTGACGCGAAGCGGGCGTGTGTCCATGCCGCCCAGCCTGTATCAGCGACACCTCTCAACCGAAATCAACTGTGTGGAGGCGTGTTGTGAAGCACCCGCATCCTGCCCTTCCGCTGGCCGAAGCCAGCGTCGATGAGATCGCCCGCAAGCTGTGCTTCGCCTCGGCGTTGGAGCTTTGCGCGGAGGTCGCCGGCTACTCGCTGGACAAGCAGAGCTGTGCCGAGATCGGCATGGACAAGGCGCGATGGTCACGCATCAAGGCCGGGCAGGAAGGTATCAAGTGGGAGCAGTTGCAGCAGTTCATGGACGCGTGCGGCAACGACGCGCCATTGCTTTGGATGGTGCACCAGCGGGGGTATGACCTGCACTCGATGCACCGCCGGCAGTCGGAGACGGAGCGCAAGCTCAAGGCGACTCAGGATGAGCTTGAGGCGCTGAAGCGCCAGCGCGAGATCGAACTCGCCACGATGCAGCGGCTGCTCGGGCGGGTTGCGTGATGCGCCGGCCTGGCAAGCGCTGGCCGAAGCGCCCGAATCCGGCATCCATGCGCGGGCTTGCCCAGGCGCTGCAGCAGCTGTACGGCGAGAAGTGTGAGGCCGAGGCGCTGAGCCAGGAGCGGATGTTGTCGATGCGCGAGCAGATGCGGGTCGAGGCTGAGGCGGGCGCGCAGCGCCAGCCCGAGCTGCCGTTGGGAGTTGCCCGCTGATGAGCCGGAGTCATTGCATGGGGGCAGCGTTGCGCATTGGTCGGACTCCGATGGCTGGCTGGAAGCAGCAGATCGAGGCGCTGCCGGATGCGTGTGCGCATGCCGACTGCGGCGCGCCGCGAAGCTGCCGGCAGCGCATCGCCGAATACCTGCGAATGCAGTGGAACATCGCCAAGCGCTTGGAGCGCATCACTGCCGCGAAGTCGGCAAGGGCGGCTGCTCAATGAGCGAGGCCGCCGCTGCAAGGAAACGTGTCGACACCGACAAGCTGCGCGCCCAGGTGGACATCGCCGAGGTGATCGGGCGGTATGTGGCGCTCAAAAAGGACGGCACCGAGTTCAAGGCACGCTGCCCGTTTCATGATGAGCGGTCGCCCAGCTTCTACGTGTCGCCGGTGAAGCAGTTCTATCACTGCTTCGGGTGCGGCGCGCACGGTGACGTGATCCGCTTCGTGATGGAGTATGACGGCCTCGACTTCGGCGAGGCGGTGAAGAAGATCGGCGGCGATGATATTCGCCCGGCCGAAGGCGCAGCCCCGCCGCAGAAACCTGACAAGCCGCGCGAGGGCAAGTGGGTGGCGTTGCTGCCGGTGCCCGATGATGCGCCGGATCTGCTGCAGAGCAGCGGCTGGACGGTGCCAGTCTGGAATCCGAAGCGGAGCAAGTTCTCGCGCTTCCAGCCAACCCGCGCCGACGCATACCGCGATGCAAAGGGTCGACTGCTCGGCTATGTACTGCGCTGCGAGTTCAATGACGGCAAGGTAACGCCGACCATCACCTGGTGCATTGGGCCTGATGGTGCGATGCAGTGGTGCATACGGCCCTTCCCGACGCCGCGCCCGTTGTACGGCCTCGATGACATTGCTGCGCGACCGGATGCGCCGGTGCTGCTGGTTGAGGGCGAAAAGTGCCGCGCGGCTGGCGCTGGCGCGTTGCCCATGTACGTCACGGCCAGTTGGCCCGGTGGTGGCAAGGGCATCCCCTATGTCGACTGGTCTCCGTTGGAAGGCCGCGACGTTGTGCTGTGGCCGGATGCGGATGAGCCCGGCCGGCAGGCCATGCTCGGCTGGCGTGACTACGCCGGGCGCTTCCATCCCGGCATCGCGCAATCTTTGCATCGCGTCGGCGTTCGCTCGATGCGCTTTGTTGACACCGATGGGCAGCCAAAGGGCTGGGACATCGCCGACGCCATTGCCGACGGCTG
>DASUOA010000396.1:0-10266 GCA_036276895.1 Arenimonas sp.
CGTCTTCCAGATCCGCCGACACCGCCTCGAAGCCGGACTCGGGGCATTCGCTTGCAAGCACGTGCACCACCGGCTGGCCGCCGACCAGTCGGGTCGAGAGCACGGTGAGGTTCTGTTGCAGTCCCGGCAATGCCTCGCGCGTCACCGTCTTGCGCCAGACCTGGCCTTCGATCGAGGCGATGGCATCGAGCGGCTTGCCGGTCAGCAGCACCTGGCCCTTGTTGATGATGGCCATGGTCGGGCAGAGGTCGGTGACGTCCTCGACGATATGCGTCGACAGGATCACCGCGACGTTCTCGCCGATTTCCGCCAGCAGGTTGAGGAAGCGGTTGCGCTCCTCGGGGTCGAGGCCGGCGGTCGGCTCGTCGACGATGACGAGTTTGGGTGAGCCCAGCAGGGCTTGGGCGATGCCGAAGCGCTGGCGCATGCCACCGGAGAAGCCGCCGAGCTTCTGCTTGCGCACCGGCCACAGGTTGACCTGGTTGAGCAGCCCATCGACCACCTCGCGACGCTGCTTGCGATCGAGATAGCCCTTGAGCGCGGCGAAGTGCTCGAGCAGATCCTCGGCACTGACTTTGGGATACACGCCGAAATCCTGCGGCAGGTAGCCCAGCACCTTGCGCACCGCATCCTTGTCGCGCAGCACATCGATGCCATCGAGTGTCACCTCGCCGCTGTCGGCCTCCTGCAAGGTCGCCAACGTGCGCATCAGGCTCGACTTGCCGGCGCCGTTGGGGCCGAGCAGGCCGAACATGCCGGCCGGGATGTCGAGATTGATCCCGTTGAGGGCGCGCACGCCGTTGGGGTAGGTCTTGCTGAGATTACGGATGGTGAGCATGGCGGGCCTGCGGGCGGCGGACGAAAGGCCGCATCTTGCGGCATCCCCACACCCTTCGCACCCTGCCGGAGGTCAGGGGGCAGAACTGCCAGTCGCGACCCGCCTGCTAGTGCTGCCAGACCAGCGAGACACTCAACGCACGTCCTTCCATCGGGAAATCACCCGGGATGTTGCTGCTGATGTCAGGAAAACGGACTTCAGCGTCGAGCAGATTGTGCGCCGCGAACGTCAGGTCGAGCCGCGGGCTGACGGCGTATCCAAGCGCGAGATCGAGAGCGAACTCGCTGCTCAAGGGGGCGCGTGCATCCCCTGGGGCACGACTGCGTCGACCCAGCCAACGCGCGTTGATGCTGGTATTGAGTCGCTCTGAAAATGCGAAGTCCAGCCCCGCGTTGGCGCGCCAGCGGGCCATGCCCAGCAGTGGCTGGCCAGTCGCTTCGTTGCGGCTGCGCTCGTGTGAAATGTTGAGGTAGGCGTTGCTGCGCTCACCAAGATGCAGCGTGAGTTCGCTTTCAAGGCCGTCGATCACGGTGGTGTCGACCTGATTGCGATACTCGAGATAGCCGGCATCGGTCGGTACCAGTTGCAGCAGATCGCTGATCCGGCTTCGATAGACGTTGCCCTGCCACAGCAGGCGTTGGCCGAGTCGGTAGATCGCTACCAGTTCGGAGGTGCGGATGGTTTCCGGTGTATTGGCGGCGTTGCCGCGAGCGAAGCCGCCGTAGGCGAACAGGTAGGACTCGGCAAAGGTCGGCGCGCGAAAGCCCTCGCCATACAGCGCCTTGAGCGTCAGCTGCTCGCTGGCGTTCCAGACTGCCGCAAAGCGGGGCGTCAGCGACGTGCCGGCATCGTTGTAGCGATCCAGTCTGAGCCCTGAGGTAATGCCCAGCTGCGGCAGTGCCTGCCACTGATGCTGCACATAGGCGGTGAACAGACTCCGCCGCGGCTCGCCGAGCAGAATCGGGCCGGCATCGACCATGCGCTCCGGACCGTAGCCCGGGACATTGGTCTGGTTGACGACGTCGTACAGCAACTGGTCTTCGTAGGCGACGCCGGCGACCAGCGTGTGGCCCGGCCGTGGCGCCGCAGTCGACTTGAGCTCGATGCCACGGGTCTGTTGCGTCGCCCCCTGGCGGTCGAATTGCCCGTGGATGTAGGTGATGTCGCCGCCGCCGCTGTCGGGTATGCGATAGCCCTCGGGAAAGCTGTTCCACAGGTTGTCGGCGATGTAGCGGCGCCAGTGGAGGCGTGGCTGTAGTGTCCAGCGTTCGGTGAGCTGCCAGCTGTAGGCCAGCTCCGCCTGGATCTGCTGCGGGTGTGCTTGCGAATTCTCGTTGATCGCGAACACGGTGCCGATATAGGGCCCCTTGCGGGCATCCAGAGCCAGCGCCTGGAACGACCAATTGCCCATGGCCATCTGGGCCTGCGCGATCCAAGTGTCGCGATGCCAATCGACGCGGCCGCGATCGCTGCCCGCCAGCGAGATCGGCGCATTGATCGGCGCGAACCAGGGCGGGTCATTCCTGATCTGCAGCGCGTCCACGGGGATGCGCGGGCCGTCGCCGTCGCTGCGCAGTGCATGCAGGAAGCCGCTGTAGCGAAACCCGCCTCGACTGCCGGAGGCCCTCACGCTGCCTTCGGCGTGGCCAAAGCTGCCGCCGCGTGCCGTCACGCTGAGCGATTCGCGTCCGGGCGATCGACTGATCAGGCTGATCACGCCGACGAAGGCATTGGTGCCGTACAGCGCCGAGCCGGGCCCGCGCATGACTTCGATGCGCTCGATGTTGTCCAGCGGCAGGTCGGCAAAGACGATGGTGCCGCTGCCTTCCAGGTGCTCGTTGACCGGCAGGCCGTCGAGCAGGATCAGTACCTTCTCGCTGTTGTCGGTGATGACGCCGCGCATGCCGAATTCGGCGTAGCCGAAGCTGCGAATACCCAGCTCGAAACCCGGTACCCGGCGCAGCACGTCACGAAGATCGCGCGCACCCATGCGGCGAAAGTCGGCAGCGGTGAACACCGACACCACCGATGGCGCATTGAGCAGCGAGACACTGCTTCGGCTGCTGACCGAGATGTCGACCATCAGCAGCTGTTCCAGCGACAGGTCGAGGAAGTCGACCTCGGACGCGGAGTGGGCCGTCGCCAAGCTGCTGGACAGGCAGATCACGGACAAAGCCGCTGCGGTTAATGCTCGACGCATGGCAGCCTCCCCAGGCCGACAGCTTCACGGATTGCGCATCGCCCATGCTGCTGGGCTTCGCTCGAAGGCCCAGATTAGGAGCAAATCACCGGATTTCCAATGAGGCCGGGCTGGGCGGCGTCGCGCTTGGACTCACCACCACGCATCGCGCAGCTTGTACCACCCCATCGCCGCCACCAGCAGCGGTGTCCGCAGCAGGCGCCCACCAGGGAAGGGCAGGTGCTTCAAGCGCTGGTAGACATCCAGCCGATCTGACTGGCCGCGGATCGCCTCGGCGATCACCCGCCCGGCAAGGCCACTCACCGCGACGCCGTGGCCGGAGAATCCCTGCGCGAAGTAGACGTTGTCGCCCAGGCGCCCCCAGTGCGGCGCGCGGCTCATGCTGATGTCGATCAGACCGCCCCACAGGTAATCGAAGTCGACGCCCTGCAGCTGCGGGAACACCGCCGCCATGCGTCGGCGCATCACCCCGCGCAGGTTTGGTGGGGGCAAGGTGGAATAGCTGGCACGGCCGCCGAACAGCAGTCGGTGATCCGAACTCAAGCGGAAGTAGTCGACCGCCCAGTTCATGTCCGCAGCGGCCATGCCGTTGCGCAGCAACGACTGCGCGCGCTCGACGCCCAGCGGCTCGGTGGCGCCGATGTAGGAGCCGACCGGCATGATGCGTACGTCGAGCTCCGGGGCGATGCCCTTGACCAGCGCATTGCCGGCCAGCACCACGAACTCGCACTCGACCTTGCCGCGCGCCGTGTGCAGCACCGGCCGCACCCCACGCTCCAGTCGCGTCACCGCGCTGCCTTCGCAGATGCGCGCGCCCAGCGACGCCGCAGCGCGCGCCAGCCCCAGCGTGTAATTCAGCGGATGCAGATGCCCTGAGCGCGGGTCGTACAGCGCACCTATATAACGCGG
Source organism: Arenimonas sp. (assembly GCA_036276895.1). Classification (GTDB taxonomy): domain Bacteria; phylum Pseudomonadota; class Gammaproteobacteria; order Xanthomonadales; family Xanthomonadaceae; genus Arenimonas. Next base: position 3,948 of record DASUOA010000396.1, read on the forward strand.
GCTCGGCAACTGCGCGCGCAACTGATCAGAATCCCACCATTCAAGCGGGTAGTCGTAGTTCTCGGCAAGATCGCGCTGCCAGTGCTTGAGCTCGGCGATATGCCGCGGCTTGATCGCCACATGCGCATGCCCATCACGCCAATCGCAGTCGATGCCGAACTCGCTGCAACGCTCGCGGATCAGTCGCACCGCCTCCACCGACCAGTCGAACAACCGCCGCGAATCCTCCCGCCCCAACTGCGCGGCGATCTTCGCCTGATCGCAGCTGTAGCCGAAGATCGCCTGCCCACCGTTGCGCCCGGACGCGCCAAAGCCGACGTGCTCCGCCTCAAGCACCACGACACTGCGCCCTGACTTAGCGAGATCAATCGCTGCCGACAACCCCGTCAACCCGCCGCCCAGAATCGCGACATCGCAGCGCACATCGCCTTCCAGCGCCCCATACCGAGGCGCCGCGTGCGCCGTCGCTTCATACCAGGACTGCGGCTCTGCTCTTGATTTCATCCCGACCGCCGAAGGAATAGGGAGGCCGTGGGCGGTGCGCTTGGCCCGCGACTGTCGGCAGCATGGATGCTGCCGTCAAGCCTCCATGGATGGATTCACGGCGTGTCGCGGGCCAAGCGCACCGCCCGCGGCCACGCCCCGAAAGTCAAACCTGCCGCAAATACCACTCGACTTCCAGCGTAGTCACTTCGCGATAGAAGCTCCGCAACTCCTTGAGCTTCTGCTGCCCGAACACATGCCAGAAGCGTTCCCCGAACGCCGACTTCACAAAATCACTGGCCATGAAGTCGCGCAAGGTATCGCGCCAGAACAACTCCCGATGCACCGTCTGCTCATAGGCATTGCCGACGATCGGCGCCCCCGGGTCACCCTTGGTCTCCAGCCCGTGCAGCATCCCCGCCAGCACCGCCGCGGTGACCAGATACGGATTCGCATCCGCACCGGCAATCCGATGCTCGACCCGCGTATTGCCCGCATCACTGTGCGGCACCCGCATCGCCACCGTCCGGTTGTTGAAACCCCAGCAATCATTCAGCGGCACGAAAGCATTGAGCACGAAACGCCGATAACTGTTGGCATGCGGCGCGAACATCAGCATGCAATCCGTACTGGTCTGCTGCAGCCCGGCAATCGCGTGCCGCAACGTCTCGCTCGGCGCCTCCGGCACGCAGGCGAAAATATTGTTGCCATCGCGATCAAGCACGCTGACATGGATATGCATGCCACTGCCGGCCTGGTCCACGAACGGCTTGGCCATGAAACTCGCCACCAGCCCTTGCCGCTGTGCGATCGCCTTGATCGCGCGCTTGAGCATCAGCGCATCGTCGCAGGCCAGCAGCGCATCGTCGCGATGCTTGAGATTGATCTCGAACTGCCCCGGCGCGTACTCCGCCACCGCCGTATCGGCGGGAATCTTCTGGGCCCGGCAGGCGTCGGCGACCGCATCGGTGAAGCCGCGGTAGTCGTTCAGGTCTTCCATGTAATAGACCTGCGTGCTGCGATTGCGCAGGCCAGTCACCGGATTGATCGATGTCTGCGGATGCCCGTCGGACGACAGCTCGGCATCGAGCAGATAGAACTCCAGCTCCACCGCCACCACCGGCTTCAAGCCCAGCGCCTCGTAACGCTTGAGCACACGCTTGAGCACCTCGCGCGGATTGGCCTCGAACAGGCCGCCGTGGCCATCCTCCATCTGCAACAGGCATTGCAGCGCCGGCCGCTCCGACCATGGCACCACCCGCAGCGAACCCGGCACCGGACGGCAGATGCGGTCCTCGTCGCCGATGTCGTAGCCCAGCCCGGTCTCTTCGACCGTGTTGCCAGTGACATCGGTGCCAATCAGCGACATCGGCAGGCAGACACCGTTCGCGTAGATCTTCTCCAGCGCATCGCGGGTGATCCGCTTGCCGCGCAGCAGGCCGTTCATGTCCGGCAGGATCAAGTCGACCAGCTCGCAATCGGGCAAGGCCTGAAGGGTGGCGGCATCGCCGGCGTCGGCAATCAGCGACGCGACCGGCGGAGTTGAAGCGGTCATGACGGGCATCCGTATTGGCTGCGGCGATGGTAGCAGAATGCCCTGATGTGTAAAAAATAATCATCGCCATTGTTGAAAAAAGAAAACGGCCCGGGTAACGTGGGCCGGCCCTTCATGCCGGCCACGTTGCAGCATGAAAGGCATCGCCCGCCGCTTGTCACGAGTACCGTATGCGCCCCGTTCCGCTTGTCGGACTGCCTTCGGATCGCAAGCCCATCGGCCACCATCCTTTCCAGGCGGTGGGCGAGAAATACGTCCGCGCCGTGTCCGAAGGCGCCGGCTGCCTGCCGCTGTTGATTCCATCCCTGCAGCCGCCACTGGACCTTGCGCCGCTGCTCGCTGAGCTCGATGGCCTGCTCCTTACCGGCTCGCCTAGCAATATCGAACCGCATCACTACAGCGACGAGGCAAGCTGGGACGGCAACCTGCACGACCCGGCGCGCGATGCCACCACCTTGCCCTTGATTCCGCAGGCGATTGCCGCCGGCGTGCCGATCCTCGCCGTCTGCCGCGGCTTCCAGGAAGTGAATGTGGCGATGGGCGGTACATTGCATCAGAAGGTGCACGAAGTGTCGGGCCTTGCCGATCACCGCGAAGACAAGTCGCAGCCGCTCGACATGCAATACGCGCCGGTGCATCCGATCCATCTGGCGGAAGGTGGCGTGCTGCGCCGCATCGCCGGCAGCAACGAGGTAATGGTGAACTCACTGCACGGACAGGGCATCCGCACGCTGGGTCGCGGCCTGGTAGTCGAGGCGACCGCGCCTGATGGGTTGATCGAGGCCTACCGGATGGAAGCTGCGATGGGGGCGGATGACGCACCCGACCCATTTCTCCTGGCGGTGCAATGGCACCCCGAGTGGAAGGTGCGCGAAAACCCCTTCTACCTCGGCATTTTCCAGGCGTTCGCGGCAGCCTGCCGACGACGCGCCGCGAACCGACACTAGAGATCCCATGGCCAAGAAGAAGTCCACCGCGAAGCCTTCCAGCACCAACGCACCGGAGCTGACCGAAGAGGAGAGCAGCCTCAAACGCTGGCTCAAGGACAACCGCATCACCGAGGTCGAATGCCTGGTGCCCGACCTCACCGGCAATGCCCGCGGCAAGATCATCCCCGCCGCCAAGTTCTGGCACGACTTCGGCACTCGACTTCCGGAAGGCATTTTCGTCACCACGGTGACCGGCGACTACACCGACGATTACGACGACCTGGTCAGCCCCTCGGACTCCGACATGTCGCTGCGCCCCGATGCCGACACCATCCGCATGGTGCCCTGGGCCTCCGACCCCACTGCGCAGATCATCCACGACTGCTACACCAAGGATGGCCGCCCGCACGAGCTGGCACCGCGCAACGTGCTGAGGCGGGTGCTTGCGCTGTTCGAAGGCAAGGGCCTGAAGCCGATCGTGGCGCCGGAGATCGAGTTCTTCCTGGTGCAGAAGAACACCGACCCCGACTTCCCGCTGCTGCCGCCGGCCGGTCGCAACGGCCGCCCGGAGACCGCGCGGCAGAGCTACTCGATCGACGCCGTCAACGAGTTCGATCCGATCCTCGACCTGATGTACGACTACTGCGACGCGATGCAGCTGGACGTGGATACGCTGATCCACGAATCGGGCGCGGCGCAGCTGGAGGTCAACCTCGAACACGCCGACCCGCTGTCGCGCGCCGATCAGGTGTTCCTGTTCAAACGCACCATGCGCGAGGCGGCGTTGCGCCACAACGTCTACGCCACTTTCCTCGCCAAGCCGATGGAGAACGAGCCCGGCAGCGCCATGCACATCCACCAGAGCGTGGTCGATGCCAAGACGGGCCGCAACATCTTCGCCGGCAGCAACAAGGGCGAGCGGTACAGCCAGGCATTCATGCATTACCTCGGTGGCCTGCAGAAGTACGTGCCGGCGGCGATGGCGCTGCTGTGTCCGAACGTCAATTCCTATCGCCGGCTGGTATTTGGCGAAGTGTCGCCGAAGAACGTGCAATGGGGTTTCGACAACCGCACCTGCGGACTACGGGTGCCGATCGATTCGCCCGAGAACAGTCGCGTCGAGAGCCGCTTTGCCGGCTCCGACGCCAACCCGTACCTGGCGATGGCGGCCACCCTGGCCTGTGGCTGGCTGGGCATGCAGGAGAAACTGTTGCCGACCGAGCCCTTGACCGGCAGCGCCCATGAAAAGGGTTTCGACCTGCCGCGTTCGCTGGAGTCGGCGATCAGCCAGCTGCGCGCCTGCGAACCCCTGGCCGAGGTGCTGGGCGAGCGCTTCGTGCGCGCCTATTGCTCGGTCAAGGAGAAGGAATACGAGACCTACTTCCGCGTGATCAGCTCCTGGGAGCGCGAGTTCCTGCTGCTCAACGTCTGATCCGCGAAGCCCGGAGCCTCCATGAACCTCGACACCCGTCATCTGCAGCAGCTCGATGCTGCCCACCATCTTCATCCGTTCAACGACAACGCCGCGTTGGCGAAGAAAGGCACGCGCATCCTGACCCGCGGCGAAGGCTGCTACGTCTGGGACGGCGAGGGCAACCAGCTGCTCGACGCCTTCGCCGGGCTGTGGTGCGTCAACATCGGATACGGACGCAATGAACTGGCCGAGGTCGCTGCCGAGCAGATGCGGCGCCTCGCTTATTACAACAGCTTCTTCGGCTGCACCACCGAGCCGACCGTGCAGCTTGCTGCCAAGTTGGCGGAGCTGGCGCCGGGCGATCTCAGCTATTCCTTCTTCGCCAATTCCGGCTCCGAGGCCAACGACACCATCTTGCGCATGGTGCGGCACTTCTGGGCCGTGCAGGGCCAGCCGCAACGCAACATCGTCATCGGCCGGCACAACGGCTACCACGGCTCGACCGTGGCTGGTGCCAGCCTCGGTGGCATGAAGGGCATGCACCGGCAGGGCGGCCTGCCGATTCCCGATATCCACCACGTCGATCCGCCGTTCTGGTACGCCGATGGCGGCGACCTTGATCCGGAGGAATACGGCCTGCTCGCGGCGAAGCGGTTGGAGCAGCGGATTATCGAACTCGGCCCGGAACGTGTCGCCGCGTTCATCGGCGAGCCGATCATGGGCGCGATCGGCGTGTGGATTCCGCCGCGCAGCTACTGGCCGGAGATCGAACGCATCTGCCGCAAGTACGACGTGCTGCTGATTGCCGACGAGGTGATCTGCGGCTTCGGCCGCACCGGCGAATGGTTCGGCCAGCAGTACTTCGGCTTCCAGGCCGACATCATGACGATTGCTAAAGGGCTGTCGTCAGGCTACCTGCCGATCGGCGCGGTGATGTTCAACGAGCGTGTCGCCGGTGTGCTGAAAGAGCAGGGCGGCGAGCTGGCGCACGGCTACACGTATTCCGGGCATCCGGTCTGCGCGGCGGTGGCGTTGGAGAACCTGCGCATCCTGCAGGAAGAAGCCATCGTCGAGACCTGCCGCCGCGACACCGGGCCGTATCTGGCCGAGCGCTGGGCCGAGCTGGGCGAGCACCGGTTGGTCGGACAGGCGCGCATCGCCGGCATGGTCGGCGCGCTCGAGCTGGCGCCGCGCAAGCCCTCGCGCGAGCCCTTCTCCGAGCGTGGCCAGGCTGGCTCCCTGTGCCGCGATTTCGCGTTGAAGAACGGGTTGATCCTGCGCGCCACCTTCGACGCCATGCTGCTGTCACCGCCGCTGGTGATCAACCGCGCGCAGATCGACGAACTGTTCGACAAGGCTTGGCGATCGCTCGACCAGACCGCCGAGGCGCTGGGGCTATGATCCAATCCAACCGCAAGACACGACTCCGGAGGGGAGTGCAATGAAGCCACGTTTGACCGCTGTCCTGATCGCTGCCGCATTGTCGGTGGCCTGCTCCCGCTCCGAGCCCGAGGCCGAGCCTGTCGCCGCCGCGCCGGCGGTCGATGAGGAGAGGGTCCTCAACATCTACAACTGGTCGGACTACATCGCCGAAGATACGGTGGCCAACTTCGAGGCCGAGACCGGCATCAGGGTCACCTACGACGTGTTCGACAGCAACGAAGTGCTGGAGTCGAAGCTGATGACCGGTGGCACCGGCTACGACATCGTCGTGCCCTCGCTGACGTTCCTTGCGCGGCAGATCCAGGCCGATGTGTTTCAGCCGCTGGACAAGAGCAAGCTCGGCAACTACGGCAACCTCGACCCGGCACTGATGCAGGAGATCGCGCACAAGGACGCCGGCAACACCCACAGCGTGCCCTACATGTGGGGCACCACCGGTATCGGCTACAACGTCGAGAAGGTGCGTGAGGTGCTCGGCGAAGACGCCCCGGTCGA
>DASUOA010000397.1:0-3244 GCA_036276895.1 Arenimonas sp.
AGCATCGGCACGGTGATCGCGTTGATGAAACCGACGCAGTAGAACGGGTTGGCGCAGGCGATATCAAACAACCGCCAACGGTCCTGGTTCAATTCGACCACGTCGAGATCAAGCAAGCCCTCCTCGGTGGTGACCACGGTGGTCTCGTGCGCATCGCGGTGCACCATGCGATGCCGCTCGGGATGGCGCACCGCACTGGCACTGGCGTAGCGGTAGACTTCCGGCAGCAGATGAACGCGGCTGGCGGCGATGATGGCGCGGGTGGATTCGGGAATCATGCCGGCGTTGTACGTCAGTCGCCGGCGCTCCGCCAGTCTTGCGCCACGCCAGCATTCCGGTCAGGCCGACACCACCCGATTCCGGCCCTCGGCCTTCGCTCGATACAGCGCATCGCCGGCCGGATGCCCGTGGTTGTCGTTGATACGCTTTAAGTGATCGATGACGAGGACGACGACGCGGCCAAAGACCGCGAGAACGAGAACCGGATACGGTAAAGCCGGAGCAACCTAGCCCGCTGGCTCAGCGCGCCAAGTTGCCGACCAGCTCAAGCCGATGCCGACCCCACCGAGCCTCGTGCGCGAATCGACGACAGGGCTGCTACTGGATCAGTCGGATTTCACCTTGCGGGTGAACTCCGGAGCCGCATCCAGCATCTGCACTGCCGCCGGAGGCTCAAGCTCGAACGCCCGCTGGTACGTGACTTCGTCAATCCTGCGCATGACCTTGATGTCGCACGGAAGTCCAGGAGCAGCGCCATGCCCGCCCATCGGAATCACCGCGTCGCCGAGGTCGCCGCAGATCCGCCGCTCGGGAGTGACCGGATCGCTTCCATGGTCCGATTGCATCGCCCCCTGTGACACTGGGCGCAGCCCGCCGCGAAACGCGAGGAACGGGCGGCGGTCGAGATCAGGACAGGCGTGCGTGAACTGGATGTCGTAGAAGCGCTTGCCTCGGCTCTTGATCACCAGCCGCTTGTCATCCACAACGCCCCACTCAATCAGGTCACCCGCAACCAGACATTCGCCTAATGGAGATACTCTCCTAGACTCGTGAGCGCCGACCATCATTGGCGCCGCGATGGCACATACCAGCAGTACGATTTTTCTGGTTTCCATATTCGCTCCTCCCTGTCAGCTCGGTTCCGATCGTCTGATTCATGGCCTGAATGCAATTTGAATCAACAGCGGATCCTTGCCGAAGTTGACGGCGCTCGCGTAATCCTCGCGTTCACCGTGACGCGCCGTGGCTCTCGCTCCCGTAACAGCACAACGCTGAAGCGATGGCAGCGAGTTGCGTGTTGTCGGCGCGGTCCTTGGTGAGCGGCCGACATCGCCATCAGGCATCTCCCACCGCCGTCGCCTCGCGCTGCAGCCAGGCCGACGCCTGTGCGGCGGGCAGCGGCCGGTCGAACAGATAGCCCTGCCCGATATCGCAGCCGATCTCGCGCAGGTAGGCCAGCGCCAGTTCGTCCTCGATGCCCTCGGCGACCACGCGCAGCTTGAGTTCGTGCGCCAGTCGCACCATCGAGCGCACGATCTTGCGGTTGTGTTCACCGACACCGAGGCCCTGCACGAAACTGCGATCGATCTTCAGCTCGCTGGCCGGGAGCATCTGCAGGTGGCTGAGCGACGAGAATCCGGTGCCGAAATCGTCGATCGAGAGGCTGATGCCGAGCTCGCGCAACGCGTGCAACTGACCAATCGTCTCGCCGACGTTTTCCATCATCGCGGTTTCGGTGACCTCGATCTTCAGGCAGGCCGGCGGCACGCCGTGCGTCTTCAACGCCGCCGCCACCGCATCGACCAGGCCGCCGGCACGCAACTGGTGCATTGAGACGTTGACCGCCACCTGGATGTCGAAGCGCTGCCATTCAGCGAGCTGCTTGCACACGGCTTCGAGCATGAAAGCGCCCAGCTCGACGATCAGCCCGGTCTCTTCGGCCACCGGAATGAACTGGTCGGGATAGACCGGCGACGCATCCGGCGGCAGCCAGCGCACCAGCGCCTCGTAGCCGGCCAACCGGTTTCCGCGCAGATTCACCAGCGGCTGGTAGTAGGGCACGAACTCGCCGGCATCCAGAGCGCGGCGCATGCGTCCTTCCAGCCCAAGCCGCTCGCGTTGTTTCTCGCGCATGCCATCGCGATAGCGACGGGCGCAGTTGCCGCCATCGTCCTTGGCATGGTGCATGGCGATATCGGCGCGCGCATACAGATCGCCTGGCGTCAGCGCTGCGCTGTCGGCGACGGCGACGCCGATGCTGGCGGTCATGCTCAGCGGCGGGTCCTGCACCGCGTGCGGCTCGCTGATTGCCGCCGACATGCGCGCGAGCAGGCCATCCAGCCAGTCGTCCTCGATGCCGCCCAGGGCGATCAGCGCGAGCTCGTCGCTGCCGGTGCGCGCCAGCAGGTCGTCGCCGCGGATGGCCGCCTGCAGGCGCTCGGCGGTGCCCCTGAGCACACGATCGCCGAGCGCGTGGCCGATGCTGTCGTTAACGCGCTGGAAGCGGTCGAGGTTGAACAGCAGCAACGCCAGCATCTGCCCCTTTCCCTGGCTCACGCGCTGGTAGCGCGCCAGCGCATCGAGCAGCGAGCTGCGATTGGGCAGCTGGGTCAGTTCGTCGAACTGCGAGTAGCGCTGCGCCAACTGGTAATTGGCATCGGCCAGCGATTGCGCGCGCGACAGTTCGAGATTGAAGGCGCGCTCGCGGCGAAGCGCCCGGCGTTGCAGCAGCAGGTAGCCGCCGATGCCGACAAGCGCAGCCAATGCATACAGCGCGTAGGCCCAGCCGCTGCGCCACCACGGCGCATGCACGAGAAGCGACAGTCGCGCCGGCTGCACGCTCCAGACGCCATCACTGTTGCCACCCTGGACTTCGAGCGAATAGCTGCCCGGCTGCAGGCTGACCAGATCGACGCGATTGCGCTCGCTTTCAATCCACTCGCCGCGGCCATCGCCAAGCAGGCGGTAACGGAAGCGGTTCTTCTCCGGCTGGTGGTAGTCGAGCACGGCGAACTCCACGGCCACGCCACCATGCGCGTAGTCGAGCTGCAACTGTGCCGGCGGCGGCGCCAGACCGGCGTTGAGGTCACGTCCACCGACGCTGACGCGGCTGATGCGGACTTCTGGCACCCGCTCATTGCGCGGCAGCGTGCGCGGATCGAACCAGGTCACACCGGCCACACCACCGAAGTAGAGCCGGCCGTCGCGGGCAACCAGTTCGGCACCGCCGTTCATCTCGCTGCCC
>DASUOA010000398.1:0-3727 GCA_036276895.1 Arenimonas sp.
TGTCCAGCAGCTTGGTGGCGGTGCTGCCCAGTGCCATCAGCTTCTCAAGCGTCGCGGGCGAAAGCTTGCGGACCTCGGCAAACCAGTCGGTAAGCTGCTCGATAAGGTCGTGCATCTCGCGCATGCGCGCCTGGGCATGGCGTTCCTCGGCCGAATCGGGGGTTTCGAGCAGGGCATCGCGCAGCATCGACAGGGTGGGGTCGACTTCGCGGCGCTGGCGCTCTTCGGCCAGGGTCTTGAAGATGGCCCAGACGTCCTCGGGAGCCGAGAAATACTCGCGTCGGTCACCCGGCAGGTGACTCAACCGCACCAGACGCCAGGACTGCAGTTCCTTGAGCCCCATGCTGACATTGGAGCGGCTCATGCCGAGGCGCTCGGTGATCTCATCGGCATTCACGGGTCGCGCCGAAATGAACAGCAGGGCATAGATCTGTCCGACGGTTCGGTTGATTCCCCAGCGACTTCCCATCTCGCCGAAGTGAAGGACAAAGGTCTGGCAGAGCGGCGGCAGATCCATGGCGTATCGTATTTTCAGGAATTACTGAAAATACGATACGCCACTTGCAAGACCCCGCCAAGTACCGGCTGAGGCGCCCTCAGAACCGGTCGAGCGGCAGCTTCAGATAGCGGGTGCCATTGCCCTCGGGCTCGGGCAGCCGGCCGGCGCGGATGTTGACCTGCACCGCCGGCAGCATCAGCGTCGGCATCGCCAGCGTGGCGTCGCGCGCCTCGCGCATGGCTACGAACCCGGCCTCGCTGACGCCATCTCGGATGTGGATGTTGCCGCGCTTTTGCGCACCGATCGTGGTTTCGCAGGCCACCTCGCGGCCGTCCGGGCCGTAGTCGTGGCAGACGAATACCCGGGTGCTGTCGGGCAGCGCGTACAGACGCCGGATCGAGCGGTACAGCGTCGCGGCATCGCCACCGGGAAAGTCGCAACGGGCGGTGCCGCCGTCGGGCATGAACAACGAGTCGCCGGTGAACAGCGCATCGCCGATCAGATAGGCCACGCTGTCATTGGTATGCCCGGGCACCGCAATCACCCTCGCTTCCAGGCTGCCGACGGCGAAGCGCTCGCCGTCGGCGAACAGGTGATCGAACTGCGAACCGTCGCAGGGGAAACCGGGCCCGAAGTGATAGATCTCCGAAAACGTCCGCTGCACTGCGCGGATGCCTTCGCCGATGCCGAGCTTCGCGTCCGGAAGCTTGCGTCGCAGCCAGTCGCCGGCGCTGAGATGGTCGGCATGCGCATGCGTTTCCAGGATCCACTCGACGCGCAGGCCCGCATCGCGCGCGGCGCCGAGAAGGACCAGCGCCGACGCATCGCCGGTGCGTCCGGACTTGCCGTCGAAGTCGAGCACCGGATCGATAATCGCCGCCGCGCCGGAGCCCGGGTCGGCAACCACATAGCTGAAGGTATGGCTGTCCGGATGGAGAAACGCATTGACCGATGGCGACATGTCCAACTCCGTAGGCGTCGGCCCGATTATGCCGCGCATCGCCCCCGCGGCCGCGCTAGCCCGCGTCCGGATCGCCCAGGCCGGCCAGCACCGAATCAATCGGCAAAGAGCTCAACACCCTGATCCGATCCTCGCGCAGCAGGGTCGGCAAGCGGCGCTTGATCTCGCCACCGATCGCCGACCCTGGCGTCGTCTGCAGCCCCACCCAGCCATCGCGCCCGGCACGCTTGGCCGCATACAAGGCCAGATCGACCACGTCGACCACGTCGCCCCAGGCCAGTGCGCGCGGGTGCTCGGGTTGCAGCGGGAATCCGGCGAAGCCGATCGAGCAGGTCTTCGCCAGCGTCAATCCGTCGCCGATCACGAAGGCGTGCTCGGCCACCTGCCGGCGCGCTCGCTCGGCCAGGATCGTGGCGTAACTGCGATCAGTGGCGCGGGCGACGATCAGGAACTCCTCGCCGCCCCAGCGGATCAGGTAGTCGGAGTCGCGAAACACCAGGCGCAAGCGCTCGGTCATCTGCACCAGCACGGCATCGCCGGCTGAGTGGCCGTGGAGGTCGTTGACCTGCTTGAAGTGATCGATATCGATCATGAAGAAGATCAGGTCGCAGCCGACCGCCGCATGACCCAGCCGCAACTGCGCTTCGTGCTGGCGGATGCTCAGGGCGATGTCGGTGTCGATGTGCTGGCTCAGGAAACGCCGGTTGCGCAGGCCGGTCAGGGGATCGGTGACACTGGCTTCTTCCAGCGCCAAGGACTTCTCCTGCAGCGCCTGCGAGACCGCCTCCAGCTCGGCCGTGCGCGCGGCGACTTTCACTTCAAGCAGCTGCCGGCGCTGATGCAGATAGCGGGTGCGCAGATGCACCAGCAGCCACACCATCAGGCTCGCCAGCACGACCATGGCGCTGCGAAACAGCCAGTGCTGCCACCAGGCCGGCAGCACCCGGATATCCAGGGCCAGGGCCTGCGGGTTCCATTCGCCGCTGCGATTGCTGCCACGGATTTCCAGCCGGTATTGCCCTGGCGCCAGATTGCTGTAGGCGGCAACCCGGAAGTTGGCATCGGTATCGTTCCAGCGCGAGTCGTAGCCTTGCAGTCGATACTGGTAGAGACAGCGCTCGGGCGCGCTGAAATCGAGCGCCGAGAACTCCACCGAAAAGCTGCGCTGCCCCGGATGCAGCGACAGGCCCTGCTCGAACAGACCCGGCGCCACGCTTTCGCCATCGACCTTGAGTTCGGTCACCACCAGCGGTGGCGCGTAGTTCGACGGCCGGAAGCGCGCCGGGTCCACCACCAGCAAGCCGCGACTGCCGCCGAACAGCAAGCGTCCATCGCGGCTGCGCTGATAGGCGCGGAACCAGCCGGTACCGATGTCGACGCCGTCCGCCTGGGTCAGTTCGTGCACCTCCCCGCTGGCAGGATCGAACACGAACAGATGGGTCCAGATACGCCCGTTGTCGTCTTCAAGCAGATTGGCGCCAAACGGACGACCGGCGATGCCCAGGCGCAGGCTGACCGCATCGAACTCGGCCTGCGCGCCATCGAAGGCGGTCATGCGATGCAGGCCCTCGGGCGTGTCGACCCACAGCTGGTCCTTGCTGTCGATCAGCAATCCCAACACCAGCGCGTGGCGCAGGCCGGTACCGCTGTCGTTGCGCAGCCGACGCAGGTGCGTGGCGCCGGCCTCGAGCACCGCCAATCCGTTTTCGGTGCCGACCCATAGACGCCCGGCGCTGTCGAGCGCCAGGGCGTTGATGTCGCCCGATACCGGATCGCCGTTCTCGGCACTCAGGCGCTCGATCCGATCGGCACGATACGAATGCCGGAACAGGCCGTCTTCGGTCGCGATCCACAAGTCGCCATTGGGATCCGCCAACAGCCGCCGCGCCCGCCCCTGGCCAGCGCGGTAGGCGCGCAGCCTGCCGGTGGTCAGGTCGTAGCGGTAGAGCCCGGCGTCGCCGCCCAGCCACACCCTACCGTCGCGCGTTTGCGCCAAACCGGTGACGCGCCCGGCGCCGAGACCGTCGGCGCGTTCCGGCTGCGGGCGGATGGCGTCGAGCAGGTGCAGATCGGCATCGAGGATGGCGACGCCGTTTTCCTGCGTGCCCAGCCACAGGCGGCCATCGGCCAGCTCCAGCACCGCACGGAAGTTGGCATCCTGCAACACGCCACCCACCGGCCCTTCCGGCCCGCGCACCCGGAATGCGGTATTGCCGGTGTTATGCCGCTGCACGCCGCCGCCATAGCCGCCAGCCCAGATCAGGCCG
>DASUOA010000399.1:0-2981 GCA_036276895.1 Arenimonas sp.
ACCGCTATCTCGGCCCCGGGCAGACGGTGGTGTTGGTCGGCAGTTCCGGGGCCGGCAAGTCGACCCTGACCAACACCCTGCTTGGCCACCAGAAGATGAAGACCAAAGAGGTGCGCGCGGTCGATTCGCGTGGCCGCCACACCACCACCTCGCGGGTGCTCACGCCATTGCCCCAGGGCGGTTGCCTGATCGACACCCCGGGCATGCGCGAAGTGAAGCTCGCCGGCGACGAGGATCTGATCGAAGGCGGATTCGAGGACATCGAGGCCTTGGCGGCCGATTGCCGCTTTCGCGATTGCGTGCACGGCAATGAGCCGGGCTGCGCGGTGCAGGCGGCGATCGCCTCGGGCGAGCTCGACGAAGCGCGCTACGCCAGCTTCGTCAAGCTGCGCGACGAACTGGAGGCCGCCGCGACTTCGCTGGCACAACGCCGCGCCGAGGAGCGGGTGGCGAACAAGGTGCTCGGCAAACGACTCAAGGACAAGTACGGCCGCCGCTGAGCCGCCCGCGCCGCGCGGATTTCGCTAGTCTGTCGACATGGCCGCCGCGCCCTCGCCGGAGATTGCCCACCACGCCGCCCTCGACGCGCGGCTGCTCGATGCGGTGCGCGGCATACGCGTGCTCGGCGCCTTGGGCTGGCCACCGAAGGCGCAACAGATGTTTCTCGCCGGTTGGGAGCGCGGACAGCCGCAACTGCCCGAAGTCGCTTACGCACCCGAAGACTTCAGCGAACGCCGCCGCGAACTCGACACCATCGCCAGCGAGGCCGACCCGCAGCATCCGCTCGGCCTCTACCTGCAACGCACCGCCAGCAGCTGGAGCACGGTGACGCGGTTGCTGGAGGCACGCGGCTGCTCGGAAGCCACCGAGCATTCGGTGCGGCTGTTCGGCCGCCCCGGCGATGCCTTGCCCGGTAACGGCCCGAGCAACCTCGAAGCGGCGCGGCACTTCATCGGCGCCGCCGACGAGCTCGATCGCGAGCTGCTCAGCGACGAAGACCTTGGCGGCCTGACCGCCGCCGATCTGCAGACCGAGTTGTCGGCCATCCTCGGCCGCTTCTTCCATCGCCATCCGATCAGCGTCGAGCTCGACGACGGGCTGGTGTCCAAGGCGGCAGCCGGCCCCACACGCATCCGCCTGCGCAGCAATGCCATCTTCACCGACTACGACCGCCGCCAGCTGCTCGAACACGAAGCCTTCGTGCATTCGCTGACCGGCCTCAACGGTCGCGAGCAGCCGCTGTTCAAATCGCTGGCGCGCACCTCGGCCCGGGTCACGGCAACCCAGGAGGGCCTAGCCACCTTCGCCGAGCTGATCACCGGTGCGATCGACATCGAGCGCATGAAGCGCATCAGCCTGCGCATCGTTGCCATCGACATGGCCTTGCGTGGTGCCGATTTCATCGAGGTGTTCCGCTTCTTCCTCGACGCCGGGCAGCACGCCGAGGAGAGCTTCGCCTCGGCGCAGCGGGTGTTCCGCGGCGTGCCGTTGACCGGCGGCGCGGCGTTTACCAAGGACACCGTCTACCTGCACGGCCTGCTCAGCGTGCACACCTTCTTCCGCTGGTGCCTGCGCCATCGTCGCCTGCGCCTGACCCGGCTGCTGTTCGCCGGCAAGATGAGCCTGCAGGACGTGTTCGCCTTCGAGCCCTTCTTCGACGCCGGCGTGCTGGCCGAACCGCTGTACCTGCCGCGCTGGGTCAAGCGCGCCAACGGACTGGCCGGCAGCCTCGCCTTTTCGCTGTTCGCCAACCGCATCCGCCTCGACCGCATCGAAGCCGATGACCTGGTGCTGGGGCTGTAAGCCGGCGCCCGGCTAGAATGGCGATTCCCGCCCGCCGGTCCCCGCCCCATGCCCGACAAGCAAAAAGACCTCAAAGAGGCTGCCCTCGACTACCACCGCCAGGCGCCGGCGGGAAAGATCAAGGTCATGCCGACCAAGGCGATGGTGACCCAGCGCGATCTCGCGCTGGCCTATTCGCCGGGCGTGGCCTATGCCTGCGAGGCGATCGTCGCCGACCCGCGCGCCGCCGCTGAACTCACCGCGCGCGGCAACCTGGTGGCGGTGATTTCCAACGGCACCGCCGTGCTCGGCCTCGGTGACATCGGCCCGTTGGCCGGCAAGCCGGTGATGGAGGGCAAGGGCGTCTTGTTCCAGAAGTTCGCCGGCATCGACGTGTTCGACCTGGAAGTCGCCGAGAACGATCCGGAAAAACTGGTCGACATCATCGCCGCGCTGGAGCCGACCTTCGGCGGCATCAACCTCGAAGACATCAAGGCGCCGGAGTGCTTCGAGGTCGAACGCAAGCTGCGCGAACGGATGAAGATCCCGGTCTTCCACGACGACCAGCACGGCACCGCCATCATCGTCGGCGCCGCGCTGCTCAACGCGTTGCAGGTAGTCGGCAAGCGCATCGAGGACGTGCGCCTGGTCACCACCGGGGCCGGTGCCGCCGGCATCGCCTGTCTCGACATGCTGGTCGCGCTCGGCCTGCCGCGCGAGCACATCGTCGCCTTCGACCGCGACGGCGTGATCTACAGCGGCCGCCCCGGCCTCGAGCCGGCCAAGGCGCGTTACGCCCGCGACACCGAGGCGCGCACCCTGGCCGAGATCGTCAAGGGTGCCGACGTCTTCCTCGGACTGTCCGCCGGTGGCGTGCTCAAGCCGGAGATGGTCGCGACCATGGCCGACAAACCGGTCATCTTCGCGCTGGCCAATCCCTCGCCGGAAATCCTTCCCGAGCACGCCAAGGAAGCGCGGCCGGACTGCATCATCGCCACCGGCCGCAGCGATTATCCGAACCAGGTCAACAACGCGCTGTGCTTCCCGTACATCTTCCGCGGCGCGCTCGATGTCGGTGCCACCACCATCAACGAGGCGATGAAGCTGGCCTGCGTGCACGCCATCGCCGACATCGCCCGCCGCGAAGTCAGCGATCTTGGCGCTGCCTACAGCGGCGAGATCCCGAAGTTCGGTGCCGA
>DASUOA010000400.1:0-8862 GCA_036276895.1 Arenimonas sp.
CGGATAAACCGTCTGTGCCTTGCGGTTAAAATTGCCAGGCGACAGCACCGTCAGGGCGAATGCCACCCCGACCAGCATCAAGGCTATTATCTGACCAAATGGAATGCGCCATGAGCGAACTGCGCACTGCCTTGCGACAACATGGATGGCGAGGAATACAAGAGCAGTGACCGCCATCAATTCGTGAAAACTGCAAGCTGCCGCTAACAGCAAAGCCGACAACACGTCCACCGCCCCCGCTCTCTGGACTCGCAGTGCTGCGTAGAGCAGCAGTGGGACTCCCCAAATCCCGCCTGCGGCAGCAGCGAACCAGTACAGCCCACTGACCAGCACCGGGACTGGCAAGCCGAGGAATAGAACAATCGGCACCAGCATCCGGGCATCCACACGCTTACGGTTGGTCGTGAGCGCGTAAACAAGTGCCAGCGAGGAAAGAATGCAGAGCACCTGAAAGTGCCGTACCGCATCCACACCCAGCTTGAACAGCCCCACCTGCATCGCCATTGCACCGACGCGGCCCGACCAGCCCAGATACTCATCCCGCAGGAAATGCAGGGCCTGACTCAAGGTGAACTCTTGCGCCGTGAAGCCGCCCTGCTGACTGGTGTAGTGTAAAACCGCGTAGCCCCAGTCGTCGTGATAGGGAAACACCAGGCGGTGCTGCGCCACCAGAAAAATGGCAAACACGACCAGGCACGCAACAGCGAGCATGCGTTGCGCGCGTTGAAGACCGGTGGTGACATCACCGCTCGCGATCAGTGGCATTGCAGAAGCTCGGCTCGAATGCTCAAGACAATGCGCGTCTCAGCTCCTCACGCAGATCCGCCACGTCCTCGACACCCACGCTCAGCCGCACCAGATTGTCAGACACGCCCAGGGCCGCACGGCGCTCTGCCGGCACCGAGGCATGCGTCATCACCGCCGGATGGTTGGCGAGGCTCTCGACGCCGCCCAATGACTCGGCGCAGGCAAACAGCTGCAGCTTCTCCATGAAGCCCTTGGCCGCCTCGAAGCCGCCCTTGAGCCAGACGCTGACCATGCCGCCCGGGCCCGCCATCTGCCGCTGCGCCAGCGCGTACTGCGGATGCGAGCGCAGGCCGGGATAGGCGACGCGCTCGACCTTGGGATGGGCTTCGAGGAACTCGGCGATCACCTGCGCATTCTCGCAATGCGCCTTCATGCGCAGGTGCAGGGTCTTCAGGCCACGCAGCGCGAGGAAACTGTCAAACGGGCCCTGCACGCCGCCGACGGCGTTCTGCAGGAAGGTCAACTGCTCCTCGAGGCCAGCGTCGTCGCCGACCACCACCATGCCGCCGACGATGTCGGAGTGGCCATTGAGGTACTTGGTCGCCGAGTGCATGACCAGATGCGCGCCGAGCTGCAGCGGACGCTGCAGCATCGGCGAGCAGAAGGTGTTGTCGACCACCACGATCAGGCCGCGACGGCGCGCGCGCTCGGCGATGGCGGCGATATCGACCAACTTGAGCGTCGGGTTGGTCGGCGTTTCGATCCAGACCATGCGCGTGTTCGGGCGGATCGCCGCCTCGAAGGCGTCGACATCGGCGAGATCAACGAAGCTGAAATCAAGACCGGCGCTGCGGCGACGCACGCGCTCGAACAGCCGGTAGGTGCCGCCGTAGACATCGTCCATGCTGATGACGTGGCTGCCGCTGTCGAGAAGCTCGAGAATGGTCGAAGTCGCGGCCAGACCCGAAGCGAACGCGTAGCCGTGGCGGCCTCCTTCGAGATCGGCAACGCAGCGCTCGTAGGCAAAGCGGGTCGGATTGTGGCTGCGCGAGTACTCGTAGCCTTGGTGCACGCCGGGGCTCTGCTGCACGTAGGTCGAAGTGGCGTAGATCGGCGTCATCACCGCGCCGGTCGACGGGTCCGGCGACTGGCCGGCGTGGATGGCGCGGGTGCCGAGGCCAAGCGTGTGGTCGTTCATGTGGGCGGGGTTGTTGGAAGGCGGCGCTCATTCTATAACGCCGTCGCCGCCGCCCCGCCGGCGTCGCCTGGTTACCGCCGTGGCAGTCGCTGGAGGCGATCCAGCAGGCGCAGATCTGCCGCGTTGAGCTCTCGGATGCGCGCCTGGGTCCGCGGATCGAGGTCGTAGGCCGGCTCGACCCGATCCGGGTTGCGATTCTCGCTGGCCAGTCGCGGCGGCAATGCAATCCCGAATCGTTCCGCGAAGCGGGGCAGGTCTTCGGAGAATCTCTCGACGGCACCGACAAACTCAAACCGCCGCAGCGGAAAGCCCCAGAGATACTCGCTGTAGGTATTGCGATAGTGCGGCAGTTCGATGAACTCGCCAAGGGAAAGTCCGGGCAGCAGTCCCCAACGGCGGTGCATGACATCGCCGGCAGCGCTGGCACGCAGATAGTGGTGGTAGCGCGAAACCACCCGTTGCACCGGATCACGCACCCACAGAGCGAAGCGCGCGTGCCGGAGCCCGACGTACTTCAGGGGCAGGAAGTGGCCATAGATGCAGTCCGGTCCACGCCGCTGCAGCGAATGGACGGCCGCCAGGCCGGCACGAAGGCGTCGCAGCCATGGCCCGTGCTGCAGGGGCCGATCGCCATAGTCGGCCATCAGTCCGGAGCCGAATGCCTCTACCAGCGCCAGCCGCAGGCTGGTGCCGGCGGTCTTTGGGATGTGCGGGACAATCAGCGTGAACGTCGGCATCGACTCAGCCTGCCTTGCCAGGGGACGGCCGCTGCGGTCGCCAGTCGATGCCGTAAGAATCGCGAACGGCAGCGAGGTCGTGGCGCAGGCACCAGCGTATCCACAAGCGGCTGGGCGACCACGGCGGTGGCGACGCATAGTTGCCTTCGAAATGGCGCGGAAAATCGGCGACGGCCGACGTGCCCGACAGCCCCAGGAAGCCCAGCACGCGCGCCACGCTTGTGGACGGATCGCTGGCGAGTTCATCGCTGCGCAACAGCATTACCTGTTCCCGCGGGAAGTGGGCGTACAGGGCGTCGAGCTGGGCGCCATAGCGACCCCTGGACATGTACGACTGGTGTCGAAGCGGCGACTCGCGCGAGAAGTCTTCGCGGTGTCGACGCAGGCGCCAGGGCTCGGCCAGCAGAGCCGCCAGCAGCGGCAGCGGCTCTGCTCCGCGCGCGCGTTGCATGTGGTAATGCGAGATCGCACGCTGCACCGGGTCGCGCAGCAGAACAACCCAGCGCATCGCCGGGTTGTAGCGCAGCACCCGCTCCACAAAGCGGCGGTGGAACAGGGTGATCGGCGTGGCGTCACCGACGCACCTCGCTGCCTTGTCGTCGACGAAGGCGCCTGCGAAGCAGGCGTCAACCTGCTCCGGACTCCAGCACTCATCGTAGTCCGGCGCATCGAAAACATGAGCTTCCTTGGCGGCCGGCAATGCGATATCCGGGTGACGCTCGAGATACCGCGCCAGTGCCGTGGTGCCGGCCTTCTGCACGCCGCCAATGAGGAAGTTGATGCGGGGCATCAGATGCTTCCGGCGTGGGCTCGTGCGTGCTCGAGCAATCGCACCAGCTCGGACTCGTCGTACCAGCGGCGCCAACTGCCCTGCCCCGCCAGCAGCGCCTCGGCAAACGCGGACAGAACCGGCAAGGGGGCGCGCAGTCGCGAATTGCGGATGGTCAGGGCCTCGACCGGCCCCACCGGTTGCAGCCCAGCCGCAGCGAAGAGTGGTGCGCCCTGGCCGGCAACGATGTCTTCGTATCGCAAGACCTGGGCACGATCCAACTCCATGGCAAAGCGGGCAAAAAACCATTCCAGTACATGGAGCTGGCGACGCATCCTGTCGGGCTCGGAAACCAACACGCGCGCGAGTTCGGGATCGAGGCGCTCCCCTGCCGGAACGCGCCCTTCGCGCACCGGCAGCGGCACCGAGTGCCAGGAGGCCAGAACCGCGAGAGGATTGCGCACCACCGCCAGCACCGGCAGCGAAGCGACGAGCTGCGGCAGCACGGCGGTGAACGCGGCGTTGTGCTTGATCACCAGCGTGAAGCGCGGCCCGAGCGGCTGGGTGGCGCGCAGCAAGCCAGGCGTTGCCAGCAGCGGGCGCTGTCCGGCCGCATCCGCCTCGCCGAAGGGATTGTCAGGAACCCGCCCCTCGTTTTGCTTGCTTGGCGCCACCGCCTCTCGGAACAGCCGCTCGCGGCACTCGGCGAAAAAGGCCTCGATCGCTGCCACCGCCGCCTGTGGAGCAGTTGGCAGATTCGCCGCGACCATCGGCTCGAACAAGGCGATGGCGTCACGGCACCGGCCCAGCAGTTGGCAGGCCAAGGTCGTGCCCCCGCGCGGTATGCCGGTCAAGGCGAGATCATTGCGAATCATGGCTGCCACAGTAGGTGGAGCCGATCCAGGATGCGATGGAAAGCCGCGCGCTCGCTCTCGAGGGAAAAGCGGTCTGCAGTTTCCCGCCCAGCATGGCGCAGCGCTGCAGCCAGGCTGGCCTCGCGCAGGCGCTCAACCGCTGCCACCAAACTGTCAACGTGCAGCAGTGGCGTCAGTGCGTTGCGTTCAGGCTGCAGGTAGGCCCGGTTGCCGATGCAATCGGGCACGACCGTGGCACAACCCAGTGCCATAGCCTCCAGTGCCGGCAGATAGAAGCCTTCTGTGACGTTCGGCAACAGCACTGCGATGTCGGCGCTGCCCATCCGTCGCAGGTAATCGTCGCGGGCGACAAAGTTGTCGCAAAGGTCGACGGCATGCCCCGCTGCGATCAGGCGCCGCGCCAGTTCGCGGCCCAATGCCTGCTGCTTCAGCGCCCCGATAAACACCCCATGACGCCGGGACGGCGGGAGCAACGAAGCAGGCATCCGCAACGCGGCCTCGATCACCTCGACCGGTCCATTGACGCGCCCGGTGGATCGGATGGCATCAGCCACCGCGTGACTCACGCAAATGCGGACGGCCCGTCGCCCGAGAAAGGCGTGTGCAGGGCTGTGGGGGTCGGCGTGGCGAACATGCTGCACCAGATTGATGACCGGGACCCCGGGAATGTCCTCGGGGTAGCTCTGCCAATCTCGGCCAGCAAGAAACAAGGCATCGGCCGCATCCGGCCGCCAAAGCGTCTCGCCCGGGACGGCATGCTGGCGCCACGGGTTGTCCCGATGTTCCGCGCCGTGGCGGAACCAGACCACCGGCTGCCAGCCGGCGTGCGCAAGGGCGTGCTGGTAGTAGTCGAACACCTTGCCATGGCCACCGGTGTACCCGAGAAAATTCCGGTGGAAGAGCACGCGGCGTCTCATCGCCTGACCTCGACCTCCATCGGCACCGGGAACAACCCGGTGAAGCGATCCCGGCTGTCATCGACAATCTCGAACGACAATCGCCCCTCCTGGCGCGACAGCACCGTGGTCGCCTCCAGGCTGGGGGCATCCACCACCCGAGTGCGGATCCGGTACACGCCCTTCTGGAACTCGGCCTTCAGGCAGATTCGCACCACTGCCTCGCCGGCACCGGCGGGAATCGCGATACGCCGGCCGGTCAACTGCAGGCCACGGCCGTCGAGCACGTCGAATATCAGGTGCGGGTGCTGCACTTCGGCGTCAAGGCGCAGGCGGAACTCCGCCTGCAACTCCTGGCCGAGTCGCAGCGAGACGTGCTCGCAGCCTTCGTTGAGGCAGGCGGAAATGACGCTGGCGCTGGCGATGCCATATCCGTCTGGCAGCCGCTCCACCCGCTCGGCCAGGCGCTGCTGCCTGGCGGCCAAGGCGCGCTTGTGGGTTCGATGCAGGTATTCGGTGATCACAGCGTCGGGCATGCCCTCCATGATGATGTGGCCATGCTCGAGCAGCATCGCGCGGTGGCAGAAGGCCTTGACCGCGTTGAGGTCATGACCGACGAACAGCAAGGTGGTGCCGCGTGCGAGGATCTCATCGATGCGCGCCATGGCCTTGGCCTGGAAGGCGGCGTCGCCCACCGCCAACGCTTCGTCGACGATCAGGATGTCCGGGTCGGTGTGCACCTGCACGGCAAAGGCAAGGCGCAGGGCCATGCCGGAGCTGTAGGTCTTCACCGGCTCGTCGATGTAGTTGCCGATGTCGGCGAATGCGAGGATGTCGTCAAGGCGTTCGCGGATCTGCGCCGAGCTGAGTCCGAGGATGGCGGCGTTGACGCGCACGTTCTCGCGGCCAGTCAATTCGGGATTGAAGCCGGAGCCCAGCTCCAGCAGGGCCGCCACGCGGCCGTTGACACGTACGCTGCCGGCACTCGGCTCGAGAACGCCCGCGACGATCTGCAACAGGGTGCTCTTGCCGCTGCCATTGTGGCCGATGATGCCCAGCGCCTCGCCGCGTCGAAGCGAGAAACTGACATCGTGCAAGGCCTGATGGGTATGCAGCCGTGCTTCCGCGCGCCGTCGCAGCAACAACCCGAGTCTGCCCGGGAAGAGCGCCGAAGTTCGATACAGCAGCGGTACCCACAGCCGGCTGGCCGGCGTCGACCACAAACGGTAAAGCTTGCTGACGCGGTCGACAACGAGGGCGGGGGCCGGGTTCGGCGGGGACATCGGGTGGCTCTGGCTGCGGGAACTCGACAAGGATAAGCGACGATGAATGCGGGTTTGACGCGGTCTGCTGGAGTCCCTCTCAGACGCTTCGACCACCCGTTCCCGACGCGAACGAATTCCGCCTTCAGGTGGGCAGTGTTCTTGCGGAGGAAGCATCCATTCCGCTGCACAAAAAAGGACGGGTGGCTTTCGCCACCCGTCCAGGTTACAGCCGATTCCCCGAAGGGAGTCGTTGAGCGATTACCACGTACCGAACAGGTTGGTGTCGTCGTTGCGCTCGTCGGTCATGTTGCCAACGCCATTGTCAGCCGCGTTGCGCACCCAAGCCGAACCGACCACGTTGGCGCACTCGGCGGTGACGCGGACGTACCACTTGCCCGTGCCGTCGCCCAGCATGCCGGTGGCGTCGGAGACGGTGCCGGCTTCCAGGTCGTCGATGTTGAACTGCTTCGAACCCTGCGCCCCCAGCGTGTACTGCACGGTGTTGCCACCGTTGGCCGGATCAGCGGTGTACTCACCAGCGTCGTCCTTGGCGTCGATCACGATCGGGCACTCGAACGAGTTGTGGTTGGTCACGCGCAGGAACGACTGGGCGTTCGGGTTGGAACCCGGGTTGACGTTCTGGAAGGTGATCGTGGTGCCGTTGAGCAGCAGCGGCAGCAGGTCATGATCGTCGCCCGGCGGGTTGACGCGCTGGGTCGGCAGGTCATAGTCGATTTCCCAAGCCAGGTTCAGCTCCTGCGGAACCATCTGGCCGGTATCGTCGCCGCGGAAGCAGACGTAGATGTTCTCCGGACCCGGGGTGGCGTCGGACAGCTCGTACACCACGTCTTCGCCCGCACCGACGTCGACCGAAGCCGAGGCAGCACCGGTAGCGATGGTGCCGAACGAGACTTCATCGCCCATGCCGCCGGCGCAGTTGATGTCGTTCGACAGGAACAGGTCGCCGCCGGTGAAGGCCGCCAGATCCGAACCGGTGACCGTGAAGGTCCAGGTGGCGGTGTTGACGACGTTGTACTGCGGGTTGGCGGAAACGGCGCTGAAGTTGTTGATGTAGCTCAGACCACCGCCGGTCTCGGCGTTCATGGTGATGTCGAGCTCCAAGCCGCCGGCATTGAAGACGGTGGCGTCGCAGGCGCCGACCGAGCCGTCGGTCGAGAAGCGGGTGCGGTTGCCGCCGGCGCACTCAGCGACGTCGATGCGGTAGTCATCGTAGCCCGAGTCCAGATCCGAGGAGGTGATGCCCCACTCGAAGTCGGCGATGGTCTCGCGCGCGGCGAGGATCTGCTGACCGGCTTCGTTCTGCATGGTGACTTCGGCGTCGATCGACTGACCGGCGTCGGAAGCGTCCTTCAGGTTGGTGATCTGGAAGCTGTTCATCTCGAGCGCGAAGGCCGGAGAGACCAGATCCGCACCGGTGGCGCCGGCCGGGATCTCGAATTCGAAGTTCAGTTCCTGACCCGAGGTCGAGTAGTACGGGGTGCCAACGATCACGAGGGCGTTCAGCTGGGTCGGCGCACCGTTGAGCTCGGTACCGGCGAAGAAGCCTTCGACCAGGGTCTCAGCGTCGGCGGTGGTGTCAAACTTGGCGCCGTTGGTCAGGGTGACCTTGACGCGCACCGAGTTCATGGCGGCGTTGTCGCCATCGACCGTGGCGATATTGATGGCGTCGATGGTCTCGGCGCGCACTTCAAGATCGTTCGGGGTGTAGATGGTGGTGCCGTTGTTGACGATCAGGTCCTTGGCGAACGTGATCTGCTGGGAGCTACCGAACACCATGGTCGCCGCGGAAGCAGCGCCCGGCAGCATGATCGCGCCGGCGATGGCCACCGCGAGGACGCGCTTGTTGAACTTCGTCATATGAATCAACTCCATTGAGAGGTGTGTAGTCAACTTTAAAGTTTACTGCGTAGCTCTTTACCGGCCACCTGCTTTCCCCGGTACCAGTGGGTAAGCCCTCTGGCAACCGGTCGCTTTCGTGAACCCGAATCGGCGTCAAAGACACCTTCCCCGAATCCCCGGACAGCAAGCTACCGCGGCACCTTAACTAGGTCTTAGCAGTTTCGTCAAGCATTCCTGACAACTCGTTTCAAAGGGCCCACCGACGCGGCGCCCGCCAGTCCCGTCAAACCGATCCAGGCGCTGCCAGAACAGCCTTCCGGAGGCGCAGGTCTAACACAGCGGTCAACGGGGAACAAGGCGAATCCGCCAGACGGATCAGATCACCAGATCATTGGCACTGGTGATGGCCAGAATGATGCCGATCATGATCAGGCCGATGGCCGAGCCGATGAGCAAGATCGCGATCGGCTCGAGCAGGGCCAGGAACTGCTTCATGCGCGCGCGGCCGGCTTCTT
>DASUOA010000401.1:0-4400 GCA_036276895.1 Arenimonas sp.
CCCCGCTTCGAGTTCGATTGCCAGCCCATAGCCAAGCCCAAGCCGCTGGCCTAGTGGCGGCAATGGGAGATTTCCTACCCAACCGCGCGCCCTTGTCCGATACCGCCCGCTGCAACGGCTGGCGATGCTGTGGCCCTGTCCAACTGGAGGCCACGACCATGACGGCTCAAGAACTTCTATCCACCCTGCGCGATGCCGGCGACGTACAGGCAACCGTCTGGCTGCGTGGCGGTAAGGAACAGGCGCAGGCCGCGTTGGAGTTGCAGGAGACTGAAGCCCGCGAACGAATACCGACTAGTGCGCCAGCACCAGAAACGGCGACCTAGAGCCTGTCCTTGCGGAAGTTGAAATCGTACTTGCCCGTGCGCAGGTTGTACTTGAAGGCGGCATCGTGATCACCCTCGTCGCGCCCGCCCTGGGTGCCACCCCCTGCACGGGCGCTGGCGCTGGCAAGAACAATGATGAGCAAAGCCACAACGAGAAATCCGATAGCAATGAGCACAGCTGCCCCGTGGGTGCGAAGTAGTGGGGCGATGCTATCACCGGGCCGTTGAGAGCAGAGCGGTCTAGATGCCGCCCACTGCGCTTGTGGGGACGGGACCGGAAAAGTGCGCTGGGATTTCGTCCGGGGCGTCCCGTAGTGCAGGGGCCACGCTGCTGCACTTACCCAGCACTTGCAACGAAAACGCCGGCTTGTGGCCGGCGTCTAAGTGTTTGAATCTATTGGTCGGGGAGACAGGATTTGAACCTGCGACTTCTACGTCCCGAACGTAGCGCTCTACCAGGCTGAGCTACACCCCGACGGGAGCTGGGCATTATAGGCAGCGCCAGGGGTGCCGGCAAGTCCAGGCATCTCCGGCAGCCGGGAGGGCGGTCATGGTGGCGTGCTGCCGCTAGAATGCGCGCGTCCGCATCGGAGTCCCCGCCTTGATCAAGCCCCGCACCCCGCCTGGGGTCATGGAGCTCTTGCCCCGTGACCAGATCGCCTTCCAGCGCATGCTCGACGTCGTCCGGCGCAATTACGAGCGTTTCGGCTATCTGCCGGTGGAGACGCCGGTGTTCGAGCTGTCCGAAGTGCTACTGACCAAGACCGGCGGCGAGACCGAGCGCCAGGTCTATTTCGTGCAGTCCACCGGTGCGCTGGCCAATGCCGAGAAAGGCGAGGGCGGCATGCCGGAGCTGGCCCTGCGTTTCGACCTCACCGTGCCGCTGGCGCGCTATGTCGCCGAGCACGAGCACGAACTGGCGTTCCCGTTCCGACGCTACCAGATGCAACGCGTCTATCGTGGCGAGCGCGCGCAGCGCGGGCGCTTCCGCGAGTTCTACCAGTGCGACATCGACGTGATCGGCAAGGACAGCCTGTCGGTGCGCTACGACGCCGAGATGCCGGCGGTGATCAATTCGGTGTTTACCGAGCTCGGTGTCGGTGGTTTCACCATCTGGCTCAACAACCGCAAGCTGCTGCGCGGCTTCTTCGAAGCTCTCGGCATTGCCGATGGCGAGCAGCAGGCACTGGTGCTGCGCGAGATCGACAAGCTCGACAAGCGCGGCGCCGACTATGTGCGTGAGACGCTGATGGGCGAGGGCTTCGGGCTGTCCGCCGATGCGGCCACGCGCATCCTCGATTTCGTGCAGTTGCGCTCGGGCTCGCATGCCGATGCCCTGGCCAAGCTCGATGCGCTGGGCAGTGACAACGTCACCCTCGCTGAGGGCGTCGCCGAGCTGCGTGAGGTGCTCGAATGCCTGCGTGCCAATGGCGTGCCGGAGTCGAACTACGCGCTCAATTTCTCGATCGCCCGCGGCCTCGATTACTACACCGGCACGGTCTACGAGACCACGCTGGATGCCTACCCGCAGATCGGCTCGGTCTGCTCGGGCGGGCGCTACGAGAATCTTGCCGGCCACTACAGCAAGTCGAAGCTGCCCGGTGTCGGCATTTCCATCGGCGCCACGCGGTTGTTCTATCAGCTGCGCGAGGCCGGGCTGATCGCCAGCGCCGACAGCAGCGTGGCGGCCATGGTCGGCCTGATGGACGAGGCGCATCTGGCCGCCTCGCTGCAGCTCGCCAGCGAACTGCGCAGCGCCGGCATCAACACCGAGGTGCAGCTGGAAGCGAAGAAGCTCGGCAAGCAATTCCAGTACGCCGATCGCGCCGGCATCGGCTTCATGCTGCTGCTGGGCGAGGACGAGCTGGCGCGTGGCGTGGTGACGGTGAAGGACCTGCGCCGGCAGGAACAGTTCGAAGTGGCGCGCGGCGAAGTCGCCGCCAGCCTGCGAGTGGAGTTGGAACAACAGCGCGCGATGCGCGGGAGCCAGGGATGAAGCCGATTCTGCTCGATGGTCGCTCGCTGACGCGGGCGCAGGTGGCCGAGGTGGCGCACGGTGCGACCGTGCAGCTCGACGAGACGCAATTGCTGGCGGTGCAGGCCACCGCCGACTTCCTTGCCGAGCAGATCCGCGGCGAGCAACCGATCTATGGCATCTCCACCGGTTTCGGCAGCAATGCCGATCGCCTGCTCGGTTCGCATCGCGCCCGCGAGGGGCTGCCGGGTGCCGCTAGCGGCACGCTGATGGAAGAGCTGCAGCGCAACCTGATCGTCACCCACGCCGTGTGCGTGGGCGAGCCGTTTCCGCAGGAGGTGGTGCGGGCGATGCTGGTGATCCGCATCAACACCCTGATGCGCGGTCACTCCGGCATCCGTGCCTCGACCCTGCAGGCCCTGGCCGAGTTGCTCAATGCCGGCGTGGTGCCGGTAGTGCCGCAGAAAGGTTCGGTCGGCGCCAGCGGCGACCTCGCGCCGCTGTCGCATCTGGCGATCGTGCTGATCGGCGGCGGCGAAGCCTTCTACAAGGGCGAGCGCATGTCCGGTGCCGATGCCCTGCGCGCGGCGGGTCTGGAGCCGGTGCGGTTGGCGCACAAGGAAGGCCTGGCGCTGAACAACGGTACGGCGCAGATGTTGGCGACCGGCGTGCTGGCGGTCGAGCGGCTGGAAGAGCTGCTCGACACCGCCGACCTCGCGGCGGCGATGACGCTGGATGCCTTCGCCGGCCGCCGGCGCGCCTTCGACGAGCACGTGCATGCCTTGCGTCCGCATCCGGGACAGGTGCGTGCCGCTGCACATCTGCGCGAGCTGCTCGAGGGTTCGACGCTGTGCGACATCCCGTATCACCTGGTGCCGAAATTCCGCACCTGGTCGGCCGAGAGCTGGAGCGATCCGACGCTGCAGGCGCTGGGCTTCGATATCGGTTGGGACTGGGTTGCGCTCAACCAGCGCCATGGCCGCGAGCGCTTCTACCAGCGCTTCAAGCCCTTCCGCGGCGGCAAGAAACACCAGCCGCAGGACAGCTACTCGCTGCGCTGCATCCCGCAGGTGCATGGCGCCGTGTGCGATGCGCTGGAGCAGGCCAAGCGCGTGCTCGATATCGAGCTCAATGCGGTCACCGATAACCCGCTGGTGTTTCCGGGGCTCGAAGGCGCCAGGGAGATCGACGAGCAGGTGGTCTCGGCCGGTCACTTCCACGGCATGCCGTTGGCCTTGGCGCTGTCCTATCTCAAGGCGGCGATCCCGGTGCTGGCGAGCATCTCGGAGCGGCGCTTGAACAAGCTGGTCGATCCGGCCACCAATGATGGCTTGCCCCCGTTTTTGATCGGCAATGAGGATTCGACCGAAAGCGGCTTCATGATCGTGCAGTACACCGCGGCGGCGCTGGTCAACGATCTCGCCACGCGCGCGCATCCGGCCTCGGTGTATTCGATCCCGACCAGCGCCAATGCCGAAGACCATGTGTCGATGGGGGCCAATGAAGGTCGTCACGTGATCGAGATGGTCGGCGACCTCGCGCAGGTGATCGCGCTGGAGATGTATACCGCGGCACAGGCGCTCGATTACCGGCGCGACATGATCGGTGCGGCACAGGCGCTGGCGCGGCAGAGCGATGCCGAAGGTTTCGCGGCCAAGATCGTCGGTGGACCGGCGCCGGGGCATGCTGATCGCGCGGCCTTCCTGGCCGAAGTCGAGGCCCTGCGTGCCGAGCTGGCGGCGGCGCCCGACTTCCAGCCTGGCGCGGCGGTGCAGGCGGCGTGGGCGTGCCTGCGCGAAGCGATCGCCTTCATGCCGCGCGATCGCGCGATGGACGGCGATGTGCAGGTGGCGGTGAAGCTGGTGGCGGGCGGTCGTCTGCTGTCGGCGGCGCGCGCTGCAATCGAGCGTTGATTGCGGCGCCAGCCGGGCGCGGGTGCCTTCGCAGCCGCCCCCGGCGCGGCCGAACTCGCCCGCTGCGCGGGCTTGTATGTTTGAAGGCGCTGGGGTGGAGAGACCCTTTCGCGTGATCGGCCGCCTCAACGGACCGACTGTCTTGAGTGATCTCCCGCCCCGCCTTCCAGCGTCAATGAGGAACTG
>DASUOA010000402.1:0-7656 GCA_036276895.1 Arenimonas sp.
TTTCCCGGCCGCGCCCACCGCCGTCACCGTATTTGGAAGCCCATGCTCAACAACGACATCCTCCGCAGCATCCGCTACATGCTCGATCTCAGCGACCAGAAGGTGGTTGAGATCGTGCAACTGGCGAAGGCCGACTTCCCCTTGGACAAGTCCGAGATTCCAGACCTTGTCCGCAAGGAAGGCGAGGAGGGCTTCGTCGAATGCAGCATGCCGGTGCTCGCGCATTTCCTCGACGGACTGGTGGTGTATCGGCGTGGCCGGGACGACAGCCGTCCGCCGCGCCCGGTAGAGACCCATGTCAGCAACAACGTAGTGCTGAAGAAGCTGCGGGTCGCCTTCGAACTGAAGGATGTCGACTTGCATGCGATCTTCGAAAACGCCGGCTTCCCGGTATCCAAGCCGGAGATGAGCGCGTTCTTCCGTGATCGCAATCACAAGCACTATCGCCAGTGCGGCGACCAGCTGTTACGCAATTTCCTGCGCGGCCTGACGATGCGGTTGCGGCCTCAGGATGCTTAGAGAGAAAGGGGCCAGGGTAGATTTTCGCTTCTAACGGAAGTTTGCTTTGATCCCTTTTTCGAAGGTCGGGCCCTGATGCGATTCGTGGCACCGTTGCGTGAGAACGTCGATCGGCGTGTTTTTGAGCACCCGGTGTTTGCCGACTTCGCCCGCTGGCACCCGTGGTGCAGTGCGGACGACTGGCCGGGGATCGAGGCGTTCAACATCGAGTTCGAGCGGCATGCCTTGGCGCTGCGCTGCGTCGAGCAGGAAGCAAGTCCGTTTCCGGATGGCGATCACTACGAAACGCGCATCGCCCATCGTGGCCAGTTGTCCACACGGACTCGAAACTGGCACGACCTGTTCAATGCCATGGTCTGGCTGCGTTGGCCCGCGATGAAGCGGGCGATGAATGCGCGCCAGGTTGCCGACATCGACAAGGTCGGACAAAAGCAGCGTACGCGGGCGCAGCATGCGTTGACCCATTTCGACGAGGCGGGTGTGGTGCTGGTGCTGCGCGACGCCCGGCGCTTGGCCGCGTGGGACATGCACGACTGGGTGGGGCTGTTCGATGGCCTGCAACCCGGCGATTTTCGCCTCGTGGTCGTCGGCCATGCGTTGTTGGAGATCGCGTTGGATCCGACGCGCTTGCTGGTCGGCAAGGCGTTGGCGGTGGTAGATGCCGATCCGCACCGGTCGGCCGAGCGAATTGTCGATGTGCTGGCGCGGCGCGTTGCCGCCGCGCAGCTGCTGCTCGATCCGCAGGAGCTCCGGCCACTGCCGCTGATGGGGCTGCCGGGTTGGCACCCGCAGGCCGGCGACGTTGACTTCGTGCGGAGTGCGCCCTGCTTTCAACCTCGACGGGTGGGGCGGCGCTATCCGCCGGAAATCGCGCTGGTGCTGGATGAGAGGCCAGAGTGCGACGAGGGCACTAGCTGTCGTACAGCTTGAGCGGGATGCCGCGCGCCCGGTGGTCGGCGTACTCCGCGCGCACTTCGCGGCATTGCGGCCCTCCCATCTTGAACTTGCGGCAGATCGTGGGGCGTTGTTCGTAAATCGAGCAGCTCATCTGGGCGTGGTCGATCGCCACGCACCAGCCCTCCTCGTCGCGATCCATGACTTCCACGCCCTGTGCGTTGTGGGTGACATAGTTCGACGGGACCCGGTCTTCCGGCATCAGCACGACGGTCAGGCGGCAGCAGACCGCGTCGCAGCGGTCGCACTGCGGACTGTCCGTACTTGGAGCTGAGGGTTTCATGGGTGTGGCTGTGAGAGGCGTAGAGAAGGCTGGGGTCAGAGTGCGCTTTCTCGCGCTGCAATACAAAAAGGCAAGATTCGACTTGAGTGCCGCATCGCTGTATCGCAAGCTGGATGAGGCGGGCGCGCTTCATCGCGATGCGCATGCCGCCTGAAGGAAAGCGCGTCAGAAAGTCGGAGCGGGGAAAGGGGTCAGAGAACATTGCCGTTTCAAACGCTAATGTTCTCTGACCCCATTTTCGCTCCATTTTCGCTATTCCAGCATCGCGAGAAGGGCCTCCACGGTACGCCAGTTGCGCGCGGTGACCGGCGAGCCGGTCAGTCGGTCCATCAGGGACGGGCTCAGCTTCGAGGTGCCGGCTCCGTTCGGGTAATGGATCCACAAGGCGCCGCCCTGGAGCGTCACGCGCTCGCCATTGATGGCTCGAGCTTTCAGGGCTGTGCCGGCATCGTTGGCGGGCGGCTGCTTTGACAGGCACAGCATCACCCGCGCCGGGTCTGCGGCGCTGAGCTCTGCCATGGGGTTGGCTGCGGCAAGCGCCCGCCAATCCGACGCGGAGCGCACCAGCACCGGAATGGTCAATCCGAAGTGAGCACGGATGCCGGCTTCGAGCGCCGACTCCAGTTCGGTGCGGGTACCGGTGGCGGCGAACACCAGATTGCCACTCTGAATGTAGTGGCGGACATCGCGCCAGCCGAGGCTCTCAGCCATCGCGCACAGGCCGGACATCGGGATCTTGTTGTTGCCGCCGACATTGATGCCGCGCAGCAGGGCGATGTGTTTCGGATACTTCATTGTCGAGTCGGGGCCCGTGGCCTTGGCTGAAGCGGTGTCAGAGAACCTTTCCGATTGAAGCGCCAATGTACTCTGACCGCATGCTGCTGATCGACGCGTTGGCGACGCAGTGGCGGCTCACGGGGCGCAGTCCGCACGCCGAGCTGTTGCGCGAGCATCAGCCGTTTTCCGGATGGCCGTCGATGCGGATCTCGCCGTCGTCTCCGAACACGATGGACACGAGAATCGGCTGGCAGCAGACGCCGCAATCCTCCACGTAGTTCTGGTCGCCCGCCGTGCAGTCGACCACCATCTCGATCTGCTCGCCGCAGTAAGGGCATTGCAGGATGGCGGTCTGGACCGGATGCATGGGAGCAGCTTACGCCACAATCCAGCTGGCCCCTTTTTCGCCATCAATTACTGCCACTTGGTGACATCCGGCACTACGCGGCGCGGACCGGTCTCGGCAGACTGCGCTCCGTGCGGCGTGTCGCCGCAAGCTCTCCACGGATCTGGACATGACCGACCACCTCAAACTCATCCTCACCCTGATCGGTCTGTGGCTGCTGGCGGCAAGCCTGGTAGTGGCGCTCGCACTTGGTGTTGCCGGAACCAGCACGGAGCAGGCGCTGTTGGCGGGCTTGCTGCTGCCTTCCTTCGGTGCTGCCATCGCACAGGCCGGGGCGATGCTGGTGGCTTTGCCGCTGGGGGTGCTGACGGTGCTGCTGAGGGTGATGCGTGGACGCAAACCGGTGCAGCTGGATGGGCGGGTGCCCGACCGCGTTGACCGCGTCGGCCGGTATCTGTTTGTCGCAGGCTACGGGTTGTTGTCGGCAGCGACCGGCCTGTGGCTGGGTGTCGTCGGAGAGGGCAGTGGCGCGCTCGTCACGGCGTTGTTGCTTGGCCTTGCCGGTTTGCTGGTGGCATCGCGGGTGCCCTACGCGCTGGTGTGGTCGGGAGAACTCGACAGCCAGTTCACCGGTAGCGAGCCGACGGCCGCGGGCCGGGAGGATCTTGCCAAGGCGCGTGAGCGTGGAGTGCCGGCTGTGCTGTGGTCGGACCGCATTGCCAAGCGGATCATCGCTGCTTGCACCGAGCGTGATACACCGCCGCGCGCGTGAGTGGGCGCTGGAAATGGTGATTCCTTTTCCGGACGCAGAAAGCGGGGCTTTCGCCCCGCTGTGGTACCGCGAAGTTACTGCAGGAAGGTCAGTGCTTGGCGGGCAGGTTGACCTTGTCGATGCCATGCAGAACGCCATTGCTGCTGGCGATGTCGCGCATCGTCAGCTGCGCACCATCGATGCTCAGCTTGTTGTCCTTGAGCACGATGGGCGCCGTGTCGCCACCCTTGGTCCGGGTCGAGGTCAGCTTGCCGAGTGCGTCGGTATCTGAGCGGCCAGTCAGGATGTGGTAGTTGAGGATCGATACCAGCTCGGCCTTGTTTTCGGGCTTGAGCAGGTTGTCCAGGCGCCCGGCGGGCAGCTTGTCGAAAGCGGCGTCAGTCGGTGCCAGCACGGTGAACGGACCTGCGGCGCTCAGCGCCTCGGTCATGCCCGCCTGTCGTACCGCCTTGCTGAAGGTCTTGAATGCGCTGTTGGCAGCCGCGGTCTCGACCAGGTTCTTTTCGCCGTCGGCGGGTGTGCCGGAGGGGGCGGTTTTGATCTGCGAAGTGTTGCTCATGGGATACATCCTTGTGATTGCGACTCGCCGACAGGCGAGCAGCGGGAGGCCGAAGCCAGGCTCCTGCATCATCTGGAGCAGCGATTCCTGGTGGCATATGTCCATTGCCACCGGGTTGCGGCTGCGCGTAGTCGCCGCAGCGCAAGCCCACACTGCGCCCTGCGGCATATCGATTGTGTTATTTGCCGCTGCGCGTCGCCCTGCGTGCGGGGTGCGGTTCAGGCTCGCTGATCCAGGCCAAGCCCGCGTATGCTTCCTGCGGTCACCCTGATCCGGAGTTCCGCTGATGACGATTGCGCTGTGGTGCGTGTTGATTGCCGGGCTGTTGCCATACCTCGCGACCGTCACAGCCAAAGCCGGAGCGCGCTTCGACAACCACAGCCCTCGTGAGTGGTTGGCGCGGCAGGAGGGCTATCGGAAACGGGCGAATGCCGCCCAGGCGAATGCCTTCGAGGCTTTTCCGTTGTTCGCGGTGGCTGTGATCGTCGCGTTTCTGCTGCAGGCGCCACAGGCCAAGGTCGATATGCTGGCGATGGGCTTTGTCGCCGCGCGTGTGGTTTATTTCGGCTGCTATCTGGCGGACTGGGCCGCCGTGCGTTCGATCGCATGGTTGGCGGGTATTGGCTGCTCCGTGGCGATCTTTGTGGCCGCAAGTTGAGCAAAGGGCGTTCGGCGCAGGCCGGGCGATCTCGAGTAGCTGAGGTTGATGCAACGGATGAGTACTGCTCGACTTGTCATCGTTGCGATTCTGGCTGTGGGCGGCTACCAGTTCTGGACGCGTCATCAAGCCGCGGCGCAAGCCGAGTATCGTGCTGGCCGGAGCAGGTAGTCCGAGCGGGTTGCGGCAGCGCGCGTTGGCACGCTGTCACATCTGGAAACCCAGTAAAATCCGCGCATGTACCTGAATATCGCCGCCTATCACTTCCACCCCGTCGCAGACCCGCAGCAGCTCGCCGATCGGTTGCGCGACGTTGCCGAACAGCACGGCTTGCTCGGCACTGTGCTGGTCGCGCCGGAGGGCATCAACGCGTTCCTGGTCGGTGCTGAGCCTGTCGTGGAAGCATGGCTGGACGTGCTGCGGGCGCAGGATGGCTTCTCCGATGTGGCGGTCAAGCGCAGCCGCAGCCAGAGTGCGCCCTTCGCGCGCCTCAAGGTGAAGTGCAAGCCGGAGATCATCACCTTTCGTCGTGAGCAGACGTCGCCCCTGCAGGGGCGCGCGCCGGAGGTCAGCCCGCGCGACCTGGCGCGCTGGATCGCGCAAGGCTGCGACGATGCCGGTCGCCCACTGCGTCTGCTCGATACCCGCAATCGCGAAGAGTTCGCCCACGGCAGCTTCGAGAATGCGTTGACGCTGCCGATCGACAAGTTCACCGATCTGCCGGACGCGCTCGAAGCGCATCGCGCGGATTTGCAGGAGGCGGCCGTGGTGGGCTTCTGCACCGGCGGCATCCGTTGCGAGAAGGCGGTACGCTGGATGCAGCAGGCCGGCTTCGATCATGCCTACCAGTTGAAGGGCGGCATTCTCGGCTACTTCGAAGAGGTCGGCGGATTCGGATACTCGGGTCGCTGTTTCGTTTTCGACGAGCGCGTCGCATTGGATGCGCAGTTGCAGCCGCTGGTTGATACCGAGGTGGCCAGCAGGTCATAGCGATGTGGAGGTAGGCTCATGGCCGATTTCACGATCAATGGTTTGAACGGGCCCGAGCGCCTGCCGCTGAAGCTGGTGTTCAACGAACCGGAAGTGGAGCGGGTCACGGCGATTGCCGGCGACCACGCGGTGTTCAAGATCGGTGCGCCGGAAGAGGCGGAGAAGCAACTCCGGCAGCAAGCCGAGCAGGCGTATCGCTCGGTGGACGAACTGCCGCAGAGTCCGGCGGTATTGACGGCTGCCGCCATCATGACCTCGCCGGTGATGACGCTGGCTCCGGATGCGACGATCGCCGAGGCCTTGGCGCTGTTCGAACAGCAGTCGTTCCGTCATATCCCGATCGTCTCCGCCGACGGTCGATTGATCGGCATCGTGTCGGACCGCGATCTGTGGCGGAACCTCGCTACGGTTCCCCAGTCAGTCAGCCGCGATACGCCGTTGCAGGCGCTGATGAGCACGCGCGTGCTGGCTGCAAGCAGCGATACCGATGTCCGTCATATCGCCAGGCTGTTCGTCGAGCAGCGCATCGGCGCCTTGCCGGTCGCCGACGACGGCGCGTTGAAGGGCATCGTCACCCGCAGCGATGTGCTGGCCGCGGTGATGCGGCATTATCGTCTGCACCTGTGGACATGATCGCGGAGCCCAGCAATGAAGCAGTTGCTCGGAGTATTGATGATCATCGCGTCGATTGGCACAGCGCTGCATGCGTTGTGGCGATGGCAGCGGGTTCGTGCCAGTCAGTCGTGGCGATCGACCGAGGGTGAAATCATCGAGGCCGATGTCCGCAAGCAGGCCAGCGGCGGGCCCGGCAACGTTACCCGCACCTGGGGGGCGGTGGTTCGCTATCGCTATCAGGTGGGCGGTCGCAGCTACGTCGGCAAGCGCTTGAAACTGGGTGGCGAACTCGATACCGGAAGTCGCGAGCGTGCCGAGGCACGGTTGCTGCCATATCCGCCTGGGGCGCGGGTCGATGTCTACTACAACCCGACCAAGCCGGCCGACGCCTGCCTTGAGCGCGACATGGAGGGGCTGGCGTTCGTGTTCGCGATCGCTGCGGCGTTCGTTGTGGTGGGCTTCGTGCTGGCTAGTTGAGGCAGGGCGCCCGGCCAAGAGTTGGGGGCGTGAGTACCCGCCGAAAACGCTGATTTTCGCTGCCCCCTTCGTAGGGATGTCACCTGCCGCCCCCATTTCACGCTAACCCCAATGTCCGGGCATCCAGTCCGGTCAATTTGCTTCGGGGGTTAGCCATGATCGTCCTACGAGTACGTGTCAGCCACGTGGTTTCGGATCAACGGAGTACGCCATGAACGCGTTCCGTTGGCGCTACCTGTGGTTCGTCCTGGTGTTGCTGGTAGTGACGACCGCCGCGCAGGCCGCGGTGACGATCGATCTCGGCTATGTCGACAAGACGTCGGCTGAGTACGCGCGGTTCAAGGCCTGGGTCGATCGCGCGGTCGAGGGCAGCCCCGGTTATGCCTTCTCGGCGACGGACGCGGCGTTCGCCTGGCGTCTCGACGGCAACACTGCGTACTGCCAGCTCGCGGTGCAGATGGTCGAGCAGCAGGTGGCGGAAGCGGAGGCGGAGATCGCGGCCGGTCGACGCCCTCCGGTGTCCTATGACTCCTATCTCGAAGTCGGCGACAAGATCCGCGACGTGGCACTGGCCTATGACTGGTGCGCAGGCTTCACCTCGGCCTCGCAGCGGTCGCGCTGGGCGGCCTACGCCGAGCAGGCAGTCTGGAACGTCTGGCATCACGAGCAGGCCTATGCCTTGATCATCCAGGCCGAGCTGAAGGAA
>DASUOA010000403.1:0-2778 GCA_036276895.1 Arenimonas sp.
TTCCGACCGATACGCCGGAGCAGCAGAAACGCGTGGAGAAGGTCAAGAAAATGACCCCGGACAAGATCGCGCCGCTTGCGGTATTCCTGGTGAGCGATCTGGCGAAGGCAGTCTCCGGCCAGATCTTCGCCTGCCGCATGAACGAGATCTTCCTGATGAGCCAGAACCGGCCGCTACGCTCGGTGCAGCGCAGCGAGGGCTGGACGCCGGAGACGATCGCCGAGCATGCGCTGCCGGCGTTCAAGGCATCGCTCTATCCGCTGGAGCGGTCGCAGGATGTCTTCAGCTGGGACCCGGTCTGAATCATGAGCTTTCCAAACCAGAACGACCTCGAAATTCTGTTCGCACACGTTGCCTACCAGTTCGCCGAGCCGTTCACGGCCCGTGGCACCGGCCTCAAGTTCAGCGAGGCGAGGTCGGCAAGTGAAATGGAAGCCAGGATTGCCGGCGCCGACGTGGTCGTGGTGTCTGGCTTATGGAAGAACGAGCTGGTCGAGAAGGCGCCGCGCCTGCGCTTCATCCAGTCCATCGGCGCCGGCACCGATCAGTTCTCGCGCGAGATCCTGAAGGCGCGGGGTATACGCCTGGCAAGCGCCAGCGGCGTGAACGCGAACGCGGTGGCCGAGCATGCCATGTCGCTCATTCTGTCGCTGTCACGGCAGCTTCACTTCCTTCGCGACGCTCAGGCTGCAAAGCACTGGCGGCCGATGCAGGGCGACCGCAGCATTCGCGAGGACGAGGTGCAGGGCAAGACGCTGCTGGTGGTCGGCCTGGGGCGTATCGGCCAGCGTCTTGCGCAGCTAGCCAAGGCTTTCGAGATGCGCGTGATGGCGACGCGTCGCGACCCTTCGGCGGGCAAGGGTGCTGCTGATACGGTGCATGCCGATGCGGAGCTCGATGCGCTCATTCCTCAGGCGGACTTCATCGCGTTGACCTGCCCACTGACGCCACAGACCGAGAAGCTGATCGGTGCGAAACAGCTCGCAGCCATGCGGCCTACGGCATTCCTCGTCAACGCGGCGCGCGGCCGGGTGGTGGACGAGGCAGCGCTGATTGCGGCGCTGCAGGCAGGAAAAATCGCCGGTGCTGCCGTCGACGTGACGGTCGAGGAGCCGCTGAGCCCATCCTCACCGCTGTGGACCATGCCGCACGTCATTGTCACCCCGCATTCGGCGGGCGAAACGCGACGTTACGAGGACCGTGTCATCGACTTCCTGATCGAGAACGTCGAGCGGCTGAGCCGTGGCCAGGCAGAGCTGGTAAACGGCGTCGTGTGAGGGGGTTTCCGCATGCCGCAGGTTCTCACGTTGTCCCGCTCGGAGATCGAGCAGCTGCTCGACCCGGCTGAAGCCATGGAGGCCCTGGCGCGCGGCTTCAAGGCTCTGAGCACCGGCCAGGTGCAAGCCCCGCCACGGCCGCGGGTCGACGTGCCAGGCAAGGGCTTCTCGCTCGCCATGCTGGCCTGGTCGCCGGGTGAGCTCATCGCACTCAAGACCGTGAACGTCTTCGAAGGCAATCACGCGCGTGGCCTTCCGAGCCACATGGCAACCATCGGCCTGTTCGACGCGGAGACCGGCGCACCAGTGGCGAGCATGGACGGCGCCGTCATCACGGGCGTGAGGACCGCGGCCGGCTCGATGCTGACCATTCGCCAGCTGGCGCGCAAGGACGCCAGGGTGGCCACCGTCATCGGCGGTGGCGTACAGGCCCGCGAGCACCTGCGGCTGCTGGACGGCATGGGCACTCTCGAGACGATCAACGTCATCTCGCGCACAATGGAGAGCGCCAAGCGGGTGGCGGCCGGGATCGCAGGCGCCCGCGTTGTCACCGATATTGCAGCAGCGGTGAAGGCAGCAGACATCGTTTGCCTCACCACCAGTTCGGAAAAGCCGGTCATCGAGGCCGGATGGGTCAAGCCCGGAACGCACGTAACCTCCGTCGGCTTCGCCCCTCCGGGCGGCGAGGTGCCACGTGCGCTGGCCGAACGGGCCACCGTCTATGTGGAGGCGCGCACGGCCTTCGCAGCCCCGCCCGTTGGGTGTGCCGAGCTGCAGGGGCTCGACGCTGCCGCCGGCATCGAGGTCGGCGAGTTGCTCGCAGGCTCGCGACCGGGCCGTACATCGTCTGACCAGATCACGCTCTACAAATCCATGGGCAACGCCATGGAGGACATGGTGGTGGCCAACCTCGTGTATCGGAAGGCCAAGGAGAAGGGCCTCGGCCGCAGCGTCGAGCTCTAGCGGCGGTCCGAAAAGGGGCATGATATGGCTGAGCCGTCGGTCGTCGTGACCATCGAGGCCCACGTCGGCATCTTGCGCCTCAACGAGCCCAAGTCGATGAACGCACTCTCTGCAGCAGTGCGCGAGGGTCTGACGCGCGAGGTGCCGCGCCTGCTCGATGATCCCGAGGTGCGCTGTCTGCTCATTACCGGTACGGACGGCGCATTCTGCGCTGGGGGCGACATCCGGAGCATGAACGACCGGCGCCCCACCGACACGCGGGCACGCATGCACCGTCACTACCGAGGCTGGGCCAGCCGGTTGCTCAGGGCAGAGAAGCCGGTCGTGATGGCCGTGAACGGCGCGGCGGCTGGCGCCGGCGTGTCGCTCGCGCTGATGGGCGACATCATCATCGCCTCGCGCGACGCCTACTTCATGACTGCATTCTCGCGCCTGGGCGTGGTTCCTGATCTCGGCCTCGTCGCGACACTTCCGCGAGCGATCGGAATGGCGCGCGCCCGCGACATGCTGCTGACCAGCCGTAAGGTGCCAGCCGAGG
>DASUOA010000404.1:0-12930 GCA_036276895.1 Arenimonas sp.
GATTGTCGGCGGGAGCGGCATCGAGCACGTGCGCGTCCATCTCCGCGGCGCCCGCCAGCAGGCGCTCGAAGCCTTCCATGCCGATCGCCAGCGCCAGCGGGAAACCGACCGCCGACCACAGCGAGAAACGCCCGCCCACCCAATCCCACATCGGTGCGCTCGCGGTCGAGCCGCGGCAACAGGTGCTGCACCGCGCTGGCATCGGCATTGTTGAGGAAGTGCACGCGGAAGCGGCCGCGCTGGAAGTCGCGCAGCGCATCGATGGCGAGGCGCGGACCCAGATCGGAGCCGCCAATGCCGACGTTGACGATGTCGGTGATCTCCGAGCGTTCAAGCTCGGCAACCATCTCACCCATCCTTGCCCGCGCCGACTTCGCCTCTGCCGCCGCAGCCTTCGCTACCGGTGTGCACCCAAGCTCGCTGCGCAAAGCGGTATGCAACGCGGACCGATGCTCCGATGCGTTGACTTCGCCCCCCTCGAACAGCTGGCGCAGGGCCTTCGGCAGATCGACATCGGCCGCCATGCGCAACAGCAGTGACTGCGCCTCGGCATCCAGACGCTGCCGCGCGAAGTTTGCATAGATCCCGCCGACCCGCAGCGCCACCGGGGCACCGCGCGCCGGCTCAGCAGCCAAGCGGCGCAGGGCGGTCGCTTGCAAGCGCCGGGCCTGCTCGCGCAGCGCGAGCCAGTAGTGGTCGTGAAGCATGCGTCTTCCGTCGTCGAGTCGCGACGAGTCTAGTGCAGGCAGGTTACCGATTGCCAATCGCTCAGGCGTCGAACTCGAGGTTGTCGATCAGGCGGGTGCGGCCCAGGCGCGCCGCGATCAAGGCCAAAAGCGACGGTTCGTCGCCGCGTTGCGGCCGCGTCAGGTCGGCACGGCGGATCTCGGCGTAGTCGACCACGAAGCCGCCCTGCTCCAATCGCTGCCGCGCCTCCTGCTCGATATCGGCCACCGCCCTGCCTTCAGTCGCGGCATCGCGCATGAAGCACAGGGTGCGATAGATGCCCAGCGCCTGCCCGCGCTGCTCGCCTTCCAGATACTGGTTGCGCGAACTCATCGCCAGCCCGTCGGGCTCGCGCAGGGTTGGCGCCGGCACGATGGTGATCGGGAAACTGAGTTCGCTCGCCATGTAGCGGATCACCTGCAGCTGCTGGTAGTCCTTGCGCCCGAACACCGCGACATCCGGCTGCACCATGTTGAACAAGCGCGCCACCACCGTCGCCACGCCATTGAAGTGACCCGGCCGATGCGCGCCGCAGAGGATGTCGGTGATGCCCGGCACATGCATCTGCACGCAGCCCATGGTGCCGAACGGATACATGGTCTCGACCGTCGGCAAGAACAGTGCGTCGCAACCTTGCGCTTCCAGGCCATCGATATCGGACTGCGGCGTGCGCGGATAGCGCGCGTAGTCCTCGTTGGGTCCGAACTGGGTCGGATTGACGAAGATGCTCGCCACCACCTTGTCGGCCCGCTCGCGCGCCAACTGCACCAGCGCGTGATGGCCGGCGTGCAGGTTGCCCATGGTCGGCACGAAACCGATGCGGGCGCCCTGCCCGCGCCAGTCGGCCACTTGCGCGCGCAATGCGTCCAGTGCAGTGAAGACGTGCATCAGGCGTATCCGTGCTCGGCAGCCGGGAAGCTGCCTTCGCGCACGGCCTGCGCATAGGCGGCGAAGGCGCCGGCGATCGAGCCGCCTTCGGCGAGGAAATCCTTGA
The DNA here is from genome assembly GCA_036276895.1 of Arenimonas sp. Classification (GTDB taxonomy): domain Bacteria; phylum Pseudomonadota; class Gammaproteobacteria; order Xanthomonadales; family Xanthomonadaceae; genus Arenimonas. Next base: position 1,721 of record DASUOA010000404.1, read on the forward strand.
CGAAACGCGGGCGACGATGACCGCTGTTCATCCCGAGCATGTCGTGCAACACCAGGATCTGCCCGTCGCAATCAGGCCCGGCGCCGATGCCGATGGTCGGAATCGTCACCGCAGCACTGATCCGCGCCGCCAGCGGCGACGGCACGCATTCGAGCACCAGCGCGTCGGCACCCGCAGCTTCGACCTCACGCGCCTGCTGCAGCAGCTTTTCGGCAGCAGCGGCCTCGCGACCCTGCACCTTGTAGCCCCCCAGGCGCAGCACCGATTGCGGCGTCAGGCCAAGGTGCGCACAGACGGGAATCTCGCGCGCGGCCAGGAACTCGATGATGTCCAGCTTGGGCCCGGCGCCTTCGAGCTTGACCATCGCCGCACCGGCTTGCAGGAAGCGGGTCGCAGCACTGAGCGCGCGCTCGCGAGTGGCGTCGGACTGGAACGGCATGTCCGCCACCAACAAAGTCGAGTGCAGGCCGCGCGCGACGCAGGCGGTGTGGTAGGCGATGTCGTCGACGCTGACCGGCAAGGTACTGTCCTGCCCCTGCACCACCATGCCCAGCGAGTCGCCGACCAACACAAGATCGATGCCCGCGGCGTCGATCGCGCGCGCGAAGCTGGCGTCGTAGGCGGTGATGGCGACGATGCGGCGCTGCTCGGATTTCATCTGCCGCAAAGCCGGCACCGTGAGCTTGCTGCGTGACTTGGGCGACGCGGGATTGGCGTACATGAGGGGCTCCGGAAAGCGGATCAGGCGAGTGCTTCGATACCGCTGGCATCGATGCCGGCGAGCAGGGCCGCCGCACTGCCATGACCGGGAATGCTGAGTGCTGGCGCGACCTCCAGCAAGGGCTTCAGCACGAAGGCGCGCTGGTGCAGATGCGGATGCGGAACCACCAGGCCCGGCACATCGATCGTACTGTCGCCATAGAGCAGCAAATCGAGATCGACCGTCCGCGGCCCCCAGCGATTGCCGCTACTCCGCGTTCGGCCAAGGCCGCGCTCGATGTCGAGCAGCGCGTCGAGCAATGCGCGCGGCGGCAAGGTCGTCTGCAGCTCCGCCACCGCATTGATGAAGTCCGGTTGCGCGACCTGGCCCCAGGCCGGCGTGCGGTAGAAGCGTGAGCGCGCGAGCAGGGACGACTGCGGCAGTGCGTCCAGCGCCTGCAACGCCGCCGTCAACGCGCTGACGACATCGCCCTCATTGCCACCGAGGCCGATGTAGGCGCGCAGCGGTGCCGGCGTGGTCACGCCTCGGCGTCTCCACCCTCGCCTTCACGCAGTGGCGATGCGCCTTCGGCGCTACCGCCACTGCTGCGGCGCCGCCGGCGACGGCGTTTGCGCGGTGCGTCCTCGGCCTCGGCGCCGGGCTCAGGCCTCACCTCGCCGCGCGGTGGCGTCTTCGCGGCCAGGGTCGCCGCCAGCTCCTCCGGCGGCAGGCCCTGCGCCTCACGCCAGAACACGAGGTCATCGGCCAGGTCTGGCGCTGCTCCCGCACGCAGCTCGAGGAAGTCATAGGCGGCCCGGAAGCGCGGATGCGACAGCAGGCGGAACACGCGCTTGCGCAGGCGCTGGGTGAAGCGCGACTGCAGCAGCCAGATCTCCTGCATCGGCAGCGAGAAGCGGCGCGGCAACGCAATCCTCTGCGCCTGATGCAAGGTGACGCGATCGGCGGCACGCTGCTGCGCCACGCCGGCATCGACACCGGACAGCTGCAACTTCGCCAGCTCGCGGCAATACGCCGGCCACAGCAGAGCCGCGAACAGGAAGGCCGGCGTCACCGGCTTGTCCTCGGCGATGCGACGGTCGGTGTTGCGCAGCGCCTGCAGCAGCATCGCGCGCAGCGCACCACTGCGGTTGGTCTCCAGCGCCTTGGCGGTCTCCGGGAACAACGCCGCCAGCAACTGGTGGCGCTCGAGCTCGATGAAGCTCTGCTCGGCATGGCCAGCCATGAACAGCTTCAGGCACTCGTCGAACAAGCGCGCCGGCGGCGCGGCAGCCAACAGGTGCGCCAGCTCCGGGATCGGCGCCGCCGCGTCGGCCGCCACTTCGAAATGCAGCTTGGCCGCAAGCCGCGCTGCGCGCAGCATGCGCACCGGATCCTCGCGATACCGCGACACCGGATCACCGATCAGTCGCAGCACGCGCGCCTGCACGTCCTCGAAGCCACCGACGAAATCGCGGACCGAGAAATCCTCGATCGTGTAATAGAGCGCGTTGGCGGTGAAGTCGCGGCGCACCGCATCGTCTTCGATCGAACCATAGACGTTGTCGCGCAGCAGCCGGCCGCTGTCGGACGATTCGCGATCGCCGCTGCCGTCATCGGTGTTGGCGCGGAAGGTGGCGACTTCAATGATCTCGCGGCCGAACACAACGTGCGCCAGGCGGAAGCGGCGACCGATCAGCCGGCAATTGCGGAACAGCGCCTTGACCTGCTCCGGCGTGGCATCGGTGGCAACGTCGAAGTCCTTGGGATGACCGCCGATCAGCAGGTCGCGCACGGCGCCGCCAACGAGGTAGCCGGCAAACCCAGCCTCGCGCAGTTTGTAGAGCACCTTGAGCGCGCTCGGACTGATGTCGCGGCGCGAGATGCCGTGATCTTCGCGCGGAATGATGCGCAGCTCCGGCGTGACCGGGAGGGATGTATCGGTATGAGCCAAGCGCTGAATCCTTGCGCGGCGGAGGGGAGATCGTCATCCCGGCGCCTTGCGGAGCCGGTAAAGCCGGTTATACTAGCGCCCCGGCGCAAGCCGTGCCACGCGCTCCCTTCGTCTAGTGGCCTAGGACACGGCCCTCTCAAGGCTGGAACAGGGGTTCGAGTCCCCTAGGGAGCGCCATATTCCGCAAAGCCCGGCCTCGTGCCGGGCTTTGTCGTTGTTGGCCGTGACCCATCCTCGGGGGTATACCCCTGCCCCGCCACACGACCGTAAAATCAGCTGCCCAGACTACGCCGGCCTTCGCCGGCGTTTTTTGTGCGTGTCATTCCAACGGTCACGGATCGACCACTCTTCAGGGGACAACTCATGCGTGTTCGATTCGCAACCCGATCGCTGGTCGGGCTGAGCCTGCTGTTTGCCGCGTGTTCGGCGCAGGCCGATGTGTTCATCAACGAGATCCACTACGACAACGCCAACACCGATGTCGGTGAGATGGTCGAGGTCATCGCGCCCGCCGGCACCAACCTGAGCGGTTGGTCGATCGCGCTGTACAACGGTGGCGACGGCAAGCGCTATGCCACCCTCGCGCTGTCGGGCACTACCAGCAATCAGTGCGGCGGCCACGGCACGACCACCGTCGCCGCGCCCGGCATGCAGAACGGCGCGCCGGATGGCCTGGCGCTGGTCGATGCGGCCGGCCAGGTGGTGCAGTTCCTCAGCTACGAAGGCAGCTTCAGCGCCAGCGACGGACCGGCACAGGGCTTGACCAGCAGCAACATCGGCGTTGCCGAATCCTCATCCACTGCGGCGGGACAGTCGCTGCAACTCGCCGGCAGTGGCAGCAGCTATGCCGAGTTCAACTGGCAGGCAGCCAGCACCAACAGCTTTGGCGCCTGCAACGCCGGACAGTCGCTGACCGGCGGAGACACGGGCGGAGGTGACGGCAGTGGCGGCAGCGCCGACGGCACCTTGGGCAACGGGGTGGCACGCACGGGGCTCGCGGCCAATCGCGGCGATGCGCTCAGCTACGTCATGCAGGTACCGGCTGGCGCCAGCAATCTGGTGATCGCCAGCAGCGGCGGCAGCGGCGATGCCGACCTGTACGTCAAATTCGGCAGCGAGCCGAGCACCAGCAGTTACGACTGCCGTCCGTACAAGAACGGCAACAACGAGAGCTGCAGCGTCGCCAGCCCGCAGGCCGGCACTTGGCACGTGATGCTGCGTGCGTATAGCAGCTTCAGCGGCGTCACTCTGGTGGGCAGCTTCGACGAGCCCTCCGCCCCGCCGCCGCCGAGCAACAACGTGCTGCAGAAGGCGGTGCCGGTTTCCGGCCTCGCCGCCAGCAGCGGCAGCGCCTTGGACTACACCATCGAAGTGCCCGCCGGCGCCAGCGATCTCAGCCTGAGCATCAACGGTGGCAGCGGCGATGCCGACCTCTACCTGCGCCATGGCAGCGCGCCGACAACCAGCAGCTACGATTGCCGGCCCTACCTCAACGGCAACGCCGAGACCTGCAGCGTCGCTACGCCGGCGGCTGGCACCTGGCATGTCATGGTGCGCGCCTACACCAGTTTCAGCGGCGTCACCCTGCTCGGCGACTACACCGCGGCAACGGGCGGCGGCGGCGGTGGTGGCGACCCGGTGGACCCGGGCCAGTACTACACCGGTGTCGATGCAAGCAACGCCGCCGCTCTGCGTGCGAGCCTGCATGCACTGATCGACGACCACACGCGCTTCCCGTATTCGGCCTCGACCACCGACACCTGGGACGTGCTCGAGTTTGCCGACCAGGATCCGCTCGATCCGACCCGCGTGCTTGATATCTATCGCAACCAGAGCTACGCCAAGGCCGGCGGTGGCAACACCTTCTACAACCGCGAGCACACCTGGCCGAAGTCGCTGGGCTTCCCCGACGACACCGCTGACAACTACCCGTACACCGACGCGCACATGCTGATGATCTCGGCGATCGACCACAACGCCTCGCGCGGCAACCTGCCCTTTGGCAACTGCCACGCCAGCTGCAACGAGTTCGTCAGTGACGCCTACAACGGCGTGGGCGGCGGCAGTGGTGTGTTCCCGGGCAACTCCAACTGGAGCGACGGCGTCATCTGGCAGGTGTGGAGCCAGCGCAAGGGCGATGTCGCCCGCGCCATCCTGTACATGGATCTGCGCTACGAAGGCGGCACGCACGGCGTCAGCGGCGGCGCCGAGCCCGACCTGCGCCTGACCGACGACCTGTCGCTGGTGACGATGAGCGGCAGCAATGCCAACGTCGCCTACATGGGCAAGCTGTCGGTGCTGCTGCAATGGCATGCCGAGGACCCGGTGACCGAGGCCGAGCGCCTGCGCAACAGCGCCGTGCAAAGCCACCAGGGCAATCGCAATCCCTTCGTCGACCATCCGGAATGGGTTGTCTGCGTCTACCAGAACGTCTGCAACTGATCGGATATTGAACACGCAGCCGGCCCCGCACCGGGGCCGGCCTGCGCCGGATGCGGCAAGCCAAGGCGCCAACAGCTAGAATTGCGCGATCCGATTTCCGTTGCAGGCCCGCTCCATGCCCTTCGTCGTCACCGACAACTGCATCCGCTGCAAGTACACCGACTGCGTCGAAGTCTGTCCGGTCGATTGCTTCCACGAAGGCCCGAACTTCCTCGTCATCGACCCCGAAGAGTGCATCGACTGCACTCTGTGCGAACCCGAGTGCCCGGCCAATGCGATCTACCCCGAAGACGATGTGCCGGCCGGCCAGGAGGGTTTCATCGCCTTGAACGCCGAGCTGTCGAAAACCTGGCCGGTGATCACCACCCGCCAGGATCCGCTGCCGGATGCCTCAGACTGGGATGGCAAACCGGACAAGCTCGAACACCTGCAGCGCTGAGCACCCACAAAATGCAACGAAAAAGGACGCCCGCGGGCGTCCTTTCTTCTTTCCAGCGCAGTCGGCTGATTACTGCAAGCGCGGCTGCAACAACCCAAGCAACCTGGCGCCAGCGCCACCCGCGAGCACCTGGCCGCTGCCACTCAAGGCGGTCACCCGAACCGCGTCGCCACTCTGCTCGGCACGCAGCAGCATGGTCTGGCCTTCGAAGCGCACTTCGTAGCTGTTCAGCAGCTGCGCACGCGACAGCACTTCGACGCCGTCCAGCCCTTCCAGAGCCTGGCCCAACCGGGGGTAGGCGCTTTCCAGACTGCCGGCGAGCCGCAGCTCGGAGACGCCAGCGACGCCAGCGGACGCGTCCATGCCCGGCGGCAAGGTCTGCACCGAGCCACCGGACACGCCCGCCGCATCCGGAATCGCCATCCCGCCGGTCGAGCCCGGCTTGTCCAGCCCCGGCGGCATTTCCAGCGGACGCGCCATCTGGCTGTCCTGGTAGGGCACGTCAGTCTTGATCTTGGACTTGATCCAGCCGCAGCCGCTGCCGGCAACGAGGGCCAGGGCCAGGGCGGCCATCAGGGGCGTGCGAACGATGCTGCGATGCATGGCGGAACTCCGGAAAAGGCTGGCACGCGACAGGCGACGCCAGTGGATCGGGACAACAGGATGATCAGGTCAAATCGGATTCGAGGCGCCGGCACAGTTCGGCGTAATGCCGGGCCGCGTCGACATGGCTGGCCGACAACGGCAGCAGCGGCAGGCGCAGGCCATGGCCGATGCCCAGCAGCGCCAGCAGCGCCTTGACCGGGATTGGATTGGGCTCGACCCCGAGGAAGTCATACAAGCCCTGCAGCGATTCGTCGAGCGCCACCGCGGCTTCGATCTGTTCGCTGCGCAGCAGATGGCACAAGCGCGCGAACGCCCGCGGCACCACGTTCGACGCCACCGAGATGACGCCGTCGGCACCGCCGCGCATGGCGCGTACGAAGGTCGGGTCATCGCCGCTGAGCAAGGCGAAGCCGGGCCCACGTAGGGGATACAGCGCCGACCAGCGCGCCTCGTCGCCGCGCGCCTCCTTCAAACCGATGATCGACGGATAGCTGCACAGCTGCGCCACCGTCTCCGGCAACAAATCGCAGCCGGTGCGCCCGGGTACGTTGTAGAGGATCACCGGCAGTCCGCCTTCGTCGGCGACAGCGCGGTAGTGCGCCAGTAGGCCGGCCTGGGTCGGGCGTACGTAGGGCGGCGTCACCACCAGCGCCGCACGCGCGCCGATGTCACGCGCGCGCTGTGTCAGCGCGATGGTCTTGGCGGTATTGGACAGGCCGGTGCCGACGATCACCGGCACGCGGTTAGCCACCTGGGCTATCGCGGCACCGAGCAGCGATTCGAACTCGGCATCGCCGAGCGCTGCAGCCTCGCCGGTCGAGCCAGCCACCACCAGCGCCGAGGTGCCGGCCGCAAGCTGGCGCTCCAGCAGGCTTTGCCAAGCCTGGTAATCGATCTCGCCGCTGGCCGAAAACGGTGTCGCCAGGGCGGTGATGCTGCCGGAAAGATGCAAGACGAGGGCCTTGGGTCTGGGACGGCGATGTTACTTGCGGGCGGAAAGCGCCGGCAAGTATGCTGCCAGCAACGATTCAGCCGCGCTGCACTGGCGCGGCTACGACTACGGACCCACGCTTTGACCGACGTGCCTGCAAGGCCCCCCGCCAACGAAAACCACCTGCTGATCAGCGCTTTCACCACGCATCCGCAGTCCCCCCTGTTGTCGGTCACCCGGCGCATCGCCGAATCCGGCTGCAACCTGGCCGACGCCCGCCTCTCCACCGTCGGCCGCGATGTCTCGGTGCTGGCGCTGGCGATGGGCTCCTGGGACGCGATCGCCAAGCTCGAATCGATGCTGACCCGCCTGGAGCGTGAAGACGGCCTGCGCCTGCACTGGTACCGCACCGGCGCCAAGCCGATGCAGTCCAATTTGCTGCCCTACATCGTCGAAGTGGTGGCGGCTGACAAGCCCGGCATCCTGTTCCAGCTTGCCGACTTCTTCGACCGCCAGGGCATCACCATCGAGAACCTGCACTCGTCGCGCTATCGCGCGATGCAGACCGGCGCTGACATGTTCTCGGCACAGATCACCATCGGCATTCCGGCCGACATGCACATCGCCGGGCTGCGCGACGATTTCCTGGAGTTCTGCGACCCCCTGAACCTCGATGCCATCATGGACCCGATGAAGTTCTGAACGCATGAAAGACGGCGACCGCGTTCCCGATCTCGCACTCGCACTAGGAAGCGGCAGCACTGCCCGCCTCAGCGACTACCGCGGCCGCTGGCTGGTCCTGTACTTCTATCCCAAGGACAGCACCCCGGGCTGCACCACTGAGGGCCTCGACTTCACCGCCGTGCACGCGAAGTTCCGCAAGGCCGGCGCCGAGATCCTCGGCGTCTCGCGCGACTCGGTGAAGTCGCATGCCAACTTCTGCGCCAAGCAGGGTTTCACTTTCGACCTGGTGTCCGATGCCGACGAAAGCCTGTGCAAGGCCTTCGATGTCATCCACGAAAAGAACATGTATGGCCGCAAGGTGCTCGGCGTCGTCCGCAGCACCTTCCTGATCGATCCTGAAGGCCGCCTCGCCCGGAGCTGGCGTGGCATCAAAGTCCCCGGCCATGCCGAGACGGTGCTGGCCGCGCTGCAGGAACAGGTCAAGCAAACCGCGTGACTAACCTTTCCCGCCACCCCGCCCGCCGTCTCGCCCCGCGAGCCACGGCGGCGCACCGTTGCGCACGGATGCGTCCCACCCTTGCCCGCGGCAGCGCCCGCGGCCCACTCCTCAACCAGCCCACCACTTCGAGAAGACCATGACCCGAAGCAAGCGCATCTACGTGCTGGACACCAACGTGCTGATGCACGACCCCACCGCCTTGTTCAAGTTCGAGGAGCACGACATCTTCATTCCGATGATGGTGTTGGAGGAACTGGACAACAACAAGAAAGGCCATTCGGAAGCCAGCCGCAACGCCCGCCAGGCCAGCCGCTTCCTCAACGAAATCATCGAGGCACACGGCAACGGCAGCATCGACCAGGGCGTGAAACTGCACCGCCCGCAAGGTCTGCAGCTGCGCGACGCCGAGAGCTATGGCCGCCTGCTGTTCCAGCTCAAGCCGGTCGAGGTCGGCAAGCGTTTCGGTACGGTGATGCCGGACAACCAGATCCTCGGCGCGATCCTGCAATTGATCGAAGACCATCCGGAAAGTCCGGTGGTGCTGGTGTCCAAAGACATCAACCTGCGCATCAAGGCCACCGTCTGCGGCGTGCCCTCGGAAGACTACGAGAACGATCGCGCGATCGACGACTTCAACCTGCTATTCACCGGCGCGACCGAACTGCCGGCCGACTTCTGGGAGCGGCATGAAGGCAGCCTGCGCTCGTGGACCGAAAAGGGCCGCACCTACTACGAGGTCAAGCGCGAGGAGGGCGATGGCTGGTACGCCAACCAGTTCCTCTACCTGCCGGGCAATGACGAAGTCGAGATGAAGGTCGCCAAGCTCGACGGCGACCGCGCCATCCTGCGCATCGTCGACGACTTCCGCGCTTCGCAGCACCAGGTCTGGGGCATCAACGCGCGCAACCGCGAGCAGAACTTCGCGCTGAACGCCCTGATGGACCCGGACATCGACTTCGTCACCCTGCTCGGCACCGCCGGCACCGGCAAGACTCTGCTGGCGCTGGCCGCGGGTCTGACGCAAACGATGGATATCCAGCGCTACCGCGAGATCATCATGACCCGCGCCACCGTCTCGGTCGGCGAGGACATCGGCTTCCTGCCCGGCACCGAGGAAGAAAAGATGACGCCGTGGATGGGCGCGCTGACCGACAACCTCGAAGTGCTGACCCACACCGACGACCACGGCAGCTGGGGCCGCGGCGCCACCAACGAACTGCTCGCCTCACGGATCAAGATCCGCTCGATGAACTTCATGCGCGGCCGCACCTTCCTCAGCCGTTACGTGATCGTCGACGAGGCGCAAAACCTCACCCCCAAACAGATGAAGACCCTGGTCACCCGGGCCGGCCCCGGCACCAAGATCATCTGCATGGGCAATGTCGAGCAGATCGACACTCCCTACCTCAGCGAGACCACTTCGGGCCTGACCTACGCCGTCGACCGCTTCAAGGACTGGGCCCACAGTGCCCACATCACCCTGCGTCGCGGCGAGCGCTCGCGACTGGCCGACTACGCCTCGGAAGTCCTGTAATGACGGCCCTTTGCGGCGCCCCGGCGAACGGGGCGCCGACAACATTGATGCTTAAGACATCATAATGACCACTTGAGGCTTGCATTGTGCCGTATCGCGGTGGTCAGATAATGGCCACCGCCTTCGGAGTGCCGGCATGATCTCCTCCGCCCAGTTGCGCGCCGCACGCGCCCTGCTCGGCATCGACCAGAAAACCCTGGCCGAGCTGGCCGGCGTTTCCCTGCCCACCATCCAGCGCATGGAAGCGAGCCAGGGCACGGTGCGCGGGGTGGTCGACACCCTGACCACAGTGGTCGAAGCCCTGGATGCTGCCGGGGTCGAGCTGGTCGGCAACGGCCAGATCAGCCAAGCCCAGGGACGCGGCGTGCGGCTGAAGGAGCGCGGCTCGTGAAGCGTCTGGCTCGACATTTCCAGCCGGCTTTCGCCGACACTTTCGGCAGCGGCCACGGCATCCGCGATCTTCGAGCCGACCTGCTTGCAGGGCTGACCGTCGCCATCGTCGCCCTGCCCTTGGCAATGGCCTTGGCGGTCGCCAGTGGCGCCACGCCGCAAGCGGGCTTGACCACCGCCATCATCGCCGGCTTCCTGATCTCCGCGCTCGGTGGCTCGCGCTACCAGATCGGCGGACCGACCGGCGCTTTCATCCCGATCGTGTACGCGGTGATCGCCACCCATGGCTTCGACGGGCTGATCCTGGCGACCTTGATGGCCGGCGTGATCCTGGTCGCCGCCGGCCTGCTGCGCGTCGGCACCTTGATGAAGTACATGCCGCAACCGCTGATCACCGGCTTCACCGCCGGAATCGCGGTGATCATCCTCGCCAGCCAGTTCAAGGATCTACTCGGGCTGCAGGTGGACGAAGTACCAGCGGAGTTCCTGCCCAAACTGCAGGTGCTGGCCGCGCATCTGCACAGCTTCAACCCCTGGGCGCCGGCGCTGGCGCTGGGCTGCATCGGCATCATCGTCGGCATCCGCCGCTTGGCGCCGTCGGCGCCGGGCTTTCTGGTCGCGGTGGTGGCTGCCTCGGTGCTGGTCGCGCTCGCCGATGTTCCGGTCGACACCATCGGCTCGGTGTTCGGCGGTATTCCGGCGGCGCTGCCGAAGTTCGTCTGGCCGGAAGTGACTGCCGCGCGGCTGTGGGAGCTGATGCCAGCGGCGCTGACCATCGCCTTCCTCGCCGGTATCGAATCATTGCTCTCGGCGGTGGTCGCCGACAGCATGACCGGTAGCCGTCATCGCGCCAACACCGAGCTGATCGCGCAAGGCATCGCCAATGCCGGTTCGGCGCTGTTCGGCGGATTGCCGGCAACCGGCGCCATCGCCCGCACGGCGACCAACATCCGCGCCGGTGCCCGCTCGCCCTTCGCGGGCATCCTGCACGCTGCGTTCCTGTTGGCCTTCGTGCTGTTCGCCGCCGAGCTGGC